>JADFOF010000461.1 GCA_022563015.1 Planctomycetota bacterium | reverse complement strand
ATCTGCTCCTGCTCGACGCCCGCTGTGATCCCGGCGAGGCTCCTTCGGCCCAGCGCTTCGACGATTCGCACATCCATCATTTCACAGCGTTTACACGCTTCACGAAGATCGTCCGCGGTCGCGTGCATCGCCACGGCACTCGCGATGATCTCGTCGCGCGTATGGCGTGATTTGATGTCGTGGCCTTGCGCTTTGAGAGCAGCGAAGACGAGGTAGATTCCGATCGCGCTGAGCAGTGATGCGATTGAAAAGCCGATCCACGCGCCGCTGGTAAAGAATATGATGGTGAACGTCAGGGTAAGGGCACAGAAGGAAGCGGCGAACAGAACGGATGCGTTCAGCGTCATGCTGTTCCTTCGCTTCACCGACCATGTGTAGTGGTGGAGGAGAGTGCGAACGAGTCTGGACGCCGGGTCGGGGTCGCTTGCCCGAAGTGAATCCTCGATCTCATCCATCGGCAAGTCCATGGCGAGCGCCTGGGCGAGCATCGGATTGGTATGGTGTGCGAGTTCGCCAACCTCATGAAATGGGCCGCGCTCAACGGCGTTGTACCGGGTGATATCAGCCTTGTTCTCGTTCCCGCACGCATCGCAGCGCACCTTATGCCCCGTGGTACCCCGGTGTGAGAGTGCGATCCAATAAATGTGGTTCATCAATCGCTCGCTGAAGAGATGGAAGGGGCGAACGTCACGGCAATGCGGGCACATGTCGGCCACCCAGCCGAGGCGGTACGTGGTGCGTTTAATACCCGTGTAGATGAACACAGCTTGAGTATACAACCATGCATGGAGGTGGAGTGCGGTCTTCAGAGACGAATCAGCCGGCGGTCATCCTCCTGTCGGGGGGCCTGGACAGCGCGACGGTGCTGGCGATGGCTCGACGCGACGGGTTCGCGTGTCATTGCGTCACGTTCGACTACGGGCAGCGGCACCGGTTCGAGATCGCCGCTGCTGCGCGCGTCGCCGAATCGCTTGGGGCAGCATCGCATCGCGTCGCGCAGCTGGACCCGGCGGCATTCGCGGGCTCGGCGCTCACCGGCGACATCGCCGTGCCCAAAGGCGGCGGTGGGGGGGGCAACGCGATTCCCGTCACCTACGTGCCCGCCCGGAATCTGATCTTTCTTTCGTACGCGGTCGGGTTGGCCGAGGTGCTCGGCGCCCGGGACATCTTCATCGGCGTCAACCAGCTCGACTACTCGGGCTACCCCGACTGCCGCGCAGAGTTCATCGCCGCGTTCGAGCGGGCGGCCAATCTTGCGACCAAGGTCGGCGTGGAAGGCTCGCCCTGCCGCATCCGAACGCCGTTGATCGACATGACCAAGGCCCAGATCATCCGCGCCGGGACCGACCTCGGCGTGGAATACGCCTTGACGCGCTCGTGCTACGACCCCGACCAGAACGGGCTGGCGTGCGGCGGGTGCGAAGCCTGTATGCTCCGCCGGGCGGGCTTTGAGCGGGCGGGAGTGGCCGATCCGACCGGGTACGCGGGCGCGGGCTGCAAGGCATGAAGGAAGTCAACGAACAGTCTGAGCTTCCCATCGCCGAGACGTTCTCGTCCATTCAGGGCGAGGGCAAGCTGGTGGGCACGCCGTCGTTCTTCATTCGCGTCAGCGGGTGCAACCTGCGGTGCACGTGGTGCGACACGCCGTACGCGAGCTGGTCGCCCGAGGGTCAGCAGCGGTCGGTGTCGTCGCTGATCGACGAGGCGGTCGCATCGGGGCTCGAGCATGTCGTGCTGACGGGCGGAGAGCCGATGATCTTCGACCCGATCGCCCCGCTGTGCGCCTCGCTGCACGAGCGCGGGCTGCACGTGACGATCGAGACCGCCGGCACGGTCCACCGCGCGGTGGCGTGCGACCTCATGAGCATCAGCCCGAAGCTGGCCAACTCGACGCCGACCGAGCACGACCCGCGCGATCCGGGCGGCACATGGCGGCGACGGCACGAGGCACGTCGGCTCAACTTTGACGCCCTGCAGCGGCTGATCGACGACGCTCGCGGCGCCGGCCGCGCGATCCAG
>JADFOF010000460.1 GCA_022563015.1 Planctomycetota bacterium | reverse complement strand
TGCGCGAGCCTTTCGGGCGGGTTGACGCCCGGCTGATTGATCTCGCCCGATGCGATCTTGCGCGCGATGATGGCGCACGGGAACGCGGTGGTGCGGGCCATGCTGGTGCGCGTGGTCTTCGGGTCGTAATAGTCGAGCAGATCCCACTGGTAGCGTCGGGGCGAGCCGTCCTGTGTGCCGTCCACCGTCACGCGCATGACGGTCAGATCCGCCTCGCCCTCTTCGTAGGTCCATTTGGGGAACATGAGTTTCGAGATCACGTCGATGGGCCGAACACTGACGCCGCCCGCGTCGATCGGGTCGTGCGAGAAGAGCCCGATGTCGCGCAGGACGCGCATGAGCTCGATGTGCCCCGGGTAGCGCAGCGTTTTCTCCTTCATATTGGGCACATTCAGCGTTTCGGCCAGCGAGCGGAGCCCGTCGGTGTTGAACGCTTCGAGCGTGCCGATGCCCGCGAAGTCGATCAGCTCGGGCTCGGAGAGCGCCTCGCGCGTGACAAGTTTGCTGTCTACGACATAGCGTGCCGGGCGGACGTATTCCTCGATGACATCCGCGGGGCTGAATCCCGCCTTGTATTCGAAAGGCCACTTTCGTTCGCGGGGTAGCCCGCCCACGACAATGTCGATGGTGTCGCATGTGTCGAGCTGATCGACCGCGTATCCCGCGAGCAGGTTGCTCATGCCCGGCGCGACGCCACAGTCGACCACCGCTGTGACGCGGTGCTCTTTGGCAAGCGCGTCGAGCTGCAGTGCGTCTTCCGCCATGAACGAGATGTCGCAGTAGTTCCTGCCCGCCTCGATCACCGCGCGCAGGGCGTTGAGCCCGATCGTGCTCGACAGCGCGCCGAGGACAATATCGAACGGCTCGACCAGACGCTTAATCGTGTCGGTGTCCGAAAGGTCTGTCTGCACGGTCGCGACGCTGTTCTTTGCGTGCCGCGTGGCGCTCGCCAGGTTCGCATTGTTCACGTCCGCAATCGTGACATCGAACGCGATGTCCTGGGCCAGATCCGCTGCGATCACCCGCCCCACCATCCCTGCGCCGAGCACGAGTGCCTTTTTCATAAACGTCTCCGTCAGCAATCATATCTCTTCACACTTCGGGCTGAAGTGTCTTTGCGCCGGTAATTCCTCGGTCGTCCAAAGCCCGCGGAGTGTGTCGCGACGCTCGCATTCCTCGATCAATGCCTCAACAACAAAGTCGATGTGGCTTTGCATGTTACACCCGACGGGGAATCGCGAGTCACATGAACTCCATCTTAGGGTCGTCTCGACCCGTCGCCAGCGAGACCCAGGCAAGGCCGGCGCTGAAAAACCCCCGCGATCAGTTGAACGCGGGGGCTTGATGAGGCAAGAGGGGTTTCGAGATTCACTCATGGGCAGCCGGCGACAAAGCCATTCTGGAAGCACAGGAAGTCGAAGATGTCGCACGTGTTGGGGCCGGTCGAGACATCGCACGAGCAGGCGTACAGATCGCCCGCAACGAACGAGTTCTGGAAGCACAGGCAGTCGAAGATGTCGAGATTTCCGGCTCCCGTTGACTGGTCGCAGTCGGCGTAGCAAGGGAACTCCTGCGCGACGTACCGGAGATTGAACGCAAGGTCCAGAGCCCCTCGCTCGGATCGATCACGGGCTGCCACTGGTTGGCTCGCGCGACGAACAAGAGCGCGTTCTCGTCATCGGTGAGGTTGGCGGCGGACACCGCGAAGACCTCGCCGCCCTTCCTATACTGGTGCGACGCATGACCCCGGAGCCCCACATGACCGCCACCATGACCGCAGCCAAGGCCGCCAGGGCCTCTCCCGACATCGATATTGCCAAGGTCCTGGGTCAGGACGCCGACGACCTGCTCGGGCACGTCTGCCGGACCATCCCGCGCGATCAGCTCCATCTGCCCGGCCCCGATTTCATCGACCGCGTTGTGAGCCGGACCGACCGCTCGCCCGCGCTGCTGCGCAACTTTCAGACGCTGCTCAACAGCGGTCGCCTGGGCGGCACCGGGCATGTCTCGATCCTCCCG
>JADFOF010000459.1 GCA_022563015.1 Planctomycetota bacterium | reverse complement strand
ACGTACGAGGATCTGATGAAGGCCGGCGTCATCACGCCCGCCAAGGTCGATCGCCTCGCCCTTCAGAACGCGGCCAGCGTCGCCACCGTCCTGCTCGCCGCCGACTGCATCGTCACCGAAAGGCCCGGGTCCAAGGACGACCACGCCGGCGGCATGGGTGGCGGCATGGGTGGCATGGGCGGCGGCATGGGTGGTATGGGAGGCATGGGCGGCGGCATGCCCGGCATGGGCGGGATGGGGTTCTGAGTCATGGATGAACTTCTCAGAACCGCAACAAGCAAAGGAGTGCGAAGCATGAAGCTTGACTGGATCAAGTATCGTGACAAACGCAAAGGTCCAACTTTCCGCCTTGAAGTCCTCGCGAGTGCATCAGACGCGACGAGGATCAAAGACGCAACCGACCTATTGCAGCGTGAGTACGTAACGCTGAAATGCGGTGTTGTGTGGCGCCATCCTGATGGATTTCCTTGTCCGAAGTTTGACAATGTCCGAATCTTAGTCTCTGAGAAAATGAAAGCAGCGATCAGACAGGGCAATGCGAAGTTGTTGGAGAGCTGGCTAACTGACGCCATTCGGGAGCAGCGAGTCAGCGAGAATTGATGTCTAGTCGCACCGAGGAGTCAACGATGGGCACGTTTCACGTGGACTGCACAATCGAAAACGTCGCGGAGCGCACACGTCGCGCGACTGTCTCGAAGCTGCTGGTGGACACCGGCAGCGAGCACACGTGGGCGCCCGCTTCCGTGCTCGAAGGCATCGGCATCAAGCTCGAAAAGAAGGATGTGACGTTCGCGATGGCCAATGGACAGACGGTGACCCGCTCGACCGGGTTCGCGGTCATCCGGACGGGTGACGCGTTCACGGTCGATGAAGTCGTGTTCGCCGAGGAAGGAGACCTGCTTCTCCTCGGGGCGCGCACGCTCGAAGGCATGAATCTGACGGTCGATGCGGCCCACAAGAAGTTGGTCGCAGCGGGGCCGCTGCCCGCGGCGGTGCAGCTCGCGTCTTCGTCACGAAGTCCCTTGACTGAATGTCACTCTCCCGCTGGCCCAGACCAATGAACACTGACGAAATCATCCAGGAAGTCACCCGTCGGCTCGTGGAGGGCTTCCACCCGCGCCGCGTGATACTGTTCGGCTCGCAGGCCCGCGGGACCGCGGACGAGCGCAGCGACGTCGACTTGATCGTGATCATGGATCTTTCGCCCGATCAGGACCGGTTGGAAGTCTCGACCCGCATGAGCCGATGCCTGCGGGGCCTGATGGTCGGCTGCGATATCATTCTGTTCACCGAGGCGGAGTATGACCGTGAATGCCGTATCCCGGGCACCGCAGCGCGCTACGCATCTCGCGAGGGGAAGACGCTTTATGCGCGCGCCGCGTGAGGACATCGAGGAGAAAGTTCGCCAGTGGTTGCTCTACGCTTCAGACGATCTGACCGCCGCCAGGCACGTGTTGACGCTACCGGAGTGTCCCGGTTGGCTCGTGGCCAACCATGCCCAGCAGGCCGCGGAGAAAGCGCTCAAGGGCTTTCTTGTTCACCGTGTAGTCGATTTCCCGTTTACGCACGACATCAGGCTGCTGCTGGATCTCTGCTCGCCGCTGGCGGATTGGGCCGAGCAGCTGCGCGACGCGGAGATACTGACGCAGTACGCCGTGTCCGCCAGGTATCCCGGGGTTGGGCGACGTGTTGCCGTCGAGAACGCCCGTCGGGCCTCCGACCTGGCTGGCGATGTTCTGACCGCTGTTCGCCAGGCCCTCGGCGACGATGGCGTCGATCTGTAGTTTCTGGAGAACCGATCGAATTACTGAAGACGTGATACCTTGCCCGTCAGACGCTGGAACCGATCATCGGCCACCCAAACGGGCGAACAACAAACGGAGACCAACTTTATGGCAGTCAAACCGCTCGAAGATCGTGTCCTGGTCAAGCCCGTCGAGGCTGAGAGCATGACAGAATCAGGCATCTACCTTCCCGAGGCCGCGAAGGAGAAACCCGTCAAGGGCAAGGTGGTCGCCG
>JADFOF010000098.1 GCA_022563015.1 Planctomycetota bacterium | reverse complement strand
GACGCATGGTCATCAGCCCCAGTTGCGGCGGATTCAACACCATGCGGATTTCACTGCGGCCGCCCTGTCCCAGTGACCGGGCCTGCACCGCGATGCGCCGGATGTTCTGCTCTATCAGAGTATCGTTCAATTGCAGCTGATTGATGAACTTTACGGATATATTTTTCTCTACGGCCGCCATCGACACGGGGACATCCGCCAGCGCGGCCATTTGCCGCTCCATCCCGGAGGAGTCCTGGCCATACCCCAGATTCGTGTGCATTGCGGATTGGCCTTCTGCCCCGACCTGCATGCGGGGCGTCCCGGTTTCCGCCAGAACCGAGTGCGTGTCGAAACGGGCGGGCGCACGGGATACAACATCACCGGCCGTTGACGCGACCACTGTGTGATACGTCACAGGCTCTTCCATGTGCGGCTGAAACATGGCCTGAACGGTGCGGACCATCCGGGTATTCGCAGGCTGATATTGCAGTTCCACGGGCATTTCCGGCGCCTGTGCGATGGTTGTGCCGGGGTTCGCCTTTTCCGCGGACATGGCGGTACGTGCCGGGCCCGATGATGCTGTAGAAAGGCGCGGCGCAACGACATCTGCGCGAGGCAGATCTTCCGCCTGTGATACCGTGGGCACTGTGGTTTCCCGGAGCCCCTGTCCCCCGCGTGACGTGGGGACGGCATCGGCGTTTTCGCGTGGCGGAACCGTTACCGGCGATGGGTTCCTGTCGAGGCCTGAGGGCCGTGAGATCGGATTATCCAATCGATCTGACCCCTCGATCGCCCCCACTGCTCCAGGTTCACCTGTGGGCATCGTGGCGGCCCTGGGCCCACTGGGCGGAGGCGACACGAAACCCATCACCGACGGATTTTCCGGGGCAGGCCTGTGTTCGGCATGCCCCCCCGCATCCGGGGTCGCATTGTGTGTCATGGGAATGTCGGTAGACAACACCGGACGGTCCGGCTGTAGTGGAGCGACGTCCCCCGCCGTTCCAGCGGGATTCGCGTCCGGCATCCGGGGAGTCAGAGGGATGAGTGGATCGGAGACCGGTTTTGATAGCGGCGTATATGGCTCTTCTGCTCTTTCAGGAACCGACGCCAGACGCCCTTGCCGGGCGCGATGTGTGCGGGCTCGGGGCGCGGGCGGCGGCCGGGCGGATCGCCTACCTGCCGCAGCGCCCGACCGTGGCGTTCGCGTTTACGGTCGGCCAAGTGGTTCGGCTGGGGCGGTACGCGGTGGGGTACGACGAGGCGGCGGTCGTGCGCGCGCTCGAGTCGGCCGACGCGATCGAGCTGATGGACGAGCCGTTCGGCCAGCTCAGCGTCGGCCAGCAGCAGCGGGTGACGCTGGCGCGCTGTCTGGCGCAGCTGGACGGCGGGCCGAGCGGGGACTCACGTCGGCCTCGGGCCCTGCTGGCCGACGAGCCGGTTTCGGCCATGGATCCCCGGCACGCGCTGGGCGCGATGTCGACCTTGCGCCGAGTGGCCCGGCGGGGCGTGAGCGTGGTGGTCGTGCTGCACGATCTGGCGCTGGCGGCCGGGTGGGCCGACCGGGCGGTGGTGCTGGACGGGCATGGGCGTGTGGCGTCGTCGGGCCCACGGGACGAAGCGCTGGACCCGGAGCTGCTGGGGCGGGTCTTTCAGACGCCGTTTCGCCTGGTCGGGGTGGACGGCCCCGGGGGTGGCAGGGTGCTGCTGCCGGCGGCGTTCGGCGGCGATACAATCTGAGCGACATGAGTTGGCTTTCATATGTTGCGTTGGCGCTGTTCATTCTTCTGCCGGCGATCAAGCAGATCGCGGAGCATCTTGAGCGGAAGAAGCAGCAGCGATCGATCCAGGGCGAGCGTCAACGCCGACAGCAGGATTCGCTGCGCACGGGCAGGCCGACGAGCGTGCCCCAGAAGCGCGCACCCGCTGCCGGCGCGGTGAGCGCGTCGGATCGTCTGCGTGAGATCCAGGAGAAGCGTCGCCAGGCGCTCGAGCAGGCGCGTCGGCGCGCGCAGGCGCAGCTCCAGCAGGCCGCCCAGGGCATGAGCGAGGCGCTGGGCCTGCCGGTCGGGCCTCCTCGCGCGGGCGGACCAGGATCGGCCGGGCCTGGGCGAGCGGCGGCGCGCGTTGGGCCGCCCAGACCCACGGTGTCGCCGGGACGGCCTCAGCCGATCATCGTCGGCCCGATCCCTCAGCCGGTGCGTCGGCAGAGGCCGACCTCGCCGGCTCGAACGCGAGCGCCGCTGCCGTCCGCCAAGGCGCGGGCCGCACCCGAGCCTCTGTCCAAGCCCCTCAGCAGTCTGCGTCGCGAGCACTCGAAGCTGGCCGAGCACTTGCAGGTTCATCGGCTGGTGGCCGACGCCGAGGCCGGGGTCGTCATCGAGGAACCACACGCGGCGGTCTCGCCCAGGCAACTGGCGAAGATGGATGCGAAGGCGTGGCGACTGGCGATTGTGTTTCAGGAGGTGCTCTCGCCGCCGTTGGCGCTGCGCGCGTCCTCCGAGCCGGCGCCGCGCCTGGGCTGAAGCGTCGCCCGAACCAATGATCCCCTACGAGCCCTCCGCGCGAGCGGAGAGTCTCTGGCGAACAGACGCGCGCGCTCTCGCACGGCGCTCGCTCGTCAGACCCGGGTGAAGATTGAGAGGCGGGAGCGAGATCGATACGAGCCGCGACCGGCAGGGAGCGGGATTGAGCGGGACCGGGCAGTCGTCCCGGACCGGATGTCGCTTGAAGCACTCCCTTCCGGTCGTGCCTCGTACCGGAAGTCGGCATGGTGCCGAGGGCAGACAACGTCGATCGTGCGCGGCGGCGCGTGCGGGTGGCTCGGGCGCTAGGCTGGGTCATGCACGGACACAGCCTCCAGGATCGGATCGCGGTGGTGACGGGGGCCAGCGCGGGGATCGGCCGGGCCATCGCGTCGAAACTCGTCGCCCAGGGCGCGCGGGTGGTCGTCAACGCCCGCCGGGGCGATGCGCTGCGCGAGCTGGTCAGCGAGCTTGGCGAGGATCTGGCGCTGCCGCTGGCCGGTGACGCCGCCGACGACGCGGTGATCGCCGCGATGCTCGACGCCGCCCGCGACCGGTTCGGGGCCGAGGCGGACCTGGTGGTCGTCAACGCCGGGCGCGGGCTCAAGGGCGGCGTCTCGGATTCGGACACCGGGCAGTGGGAGGAGATGGTGCGGACGAACCTGCTGGGTGCGGCCCGGCTGATGCGCGAGGCGGCGGCGCGCATGCTCACACTCGCGAACCAGGACGACTGGCAAAGCCGCCCGCGCGACATCGTCGTGCTCGGGTCCAACGTCGGCAGGCACGTCTCGCCGTTCAGCTCGATGTACGGCTCGACCAAGTTCGCGGTCGGGTCGCTGGCTGAAGCGCTGCGGCGCGAGGTGGGGCCAAAGGGCGTGCGGGTGACGCTGGTGTGCCCGGGCGTGGTCAGGACCGAGTTCCAGCGCGTGGCCGGGTACGACCCGGACGAATTCGGCGCGTTCATGGAGCGCATCGGCCCGGTGCTCGAGCCTGGCGACATCGCGAACATGGTCGTTTACGTCTGCAGCCAGCCGGCGAACGTGCACGTGAACGACATCGTGATCCGCCCGACGCGGCAGGAGTATCCGTGAGGGAGAAGGCATCAGGAAAGGCGCGGAACAAGAGGCCCAAGCGCAAGCGCGGGCTTCGTGGTAGGACGGCTCTCCGAGCTGTCTACGGCACGTCGGATCTCCGAGCTGTCTACGGCACGTCGGATCTCCGAGTTGTCCTTGGTACGTCGGATCTCCGAGCCGACCTTTGTGCTGCCTGTACCCAGGAAGGAGGTCCGAAGCAGAAGGGAATCGGGAGTTGGATTCATTGGTGCATTGCGAACGTCACTGCCGATACTGTGGAGCGTGCCGACCGAAGCTGATATCGTCGATCATGCCCTTGCTGCCAGGAAACTCCGAGAGATGGGAGACCCTGCCGATCTGAACGGCGACGATTGTCTCTGGGGCGAATGGCTCGACGCGTACATTCAGTATCACCAGAGCCGTAACACCAGGAATCACGAACAGTCTCGCCGTGACGGGGTACGGACGAAACGGTTTCGGTGTTTTCGTTTCCAATCTGACGAGGTCAGCTCCCCGGCACGGGCTGCGCTCGACGCCTTTTTCCTGTTCGCAGCGAAGCGGCTGGCGACACGATTCGCTGAACGCGAGATCACCATCCTTGATCTGGGATGTGGCAGCGGCCCGTGCCGCGGGGCCTTCGAGCGTGCCGGTCTCCGCGGAACGTACATCGGCGTCGATATCGCGCGGCACTCGAATTGGTCGGATCTGCCCACGCCTGCCTTTCGGAATCAACTGATCATTGGCGATGCGATGACGATGGATCCCGGGCAACATCCTCGGCCCGACCTGATCGTGTCAGCCACCGCACTCGAGCACATACGAGAAGACTCGGCCGTCATTCAACGATGGGGAAGAAGGCTCAATCAGGGGGGCGCCCAGGTCCACTTGGTGCCGGCCGAGAGTTCATTGCAGCTGTACCGCGGGCACGGTTGGCGGCAGTACAGTCCCGGGTGTCTGCGGCGGCTTTTTCCTGATGCGGAGATTTACCGCGTCGGCGGCCCGGTTTCGTCATGGTTGCATCGACATGCGATCACGAACCCGGAAGGAATCAAAGGACAATCTTCGATTCGGCACCGCCGCCCCAAGGCATATGTTCTTCTTCGCACGATCAGCCTGTGCGCGGACACGGTGCTGGGCAACCCCAAGCCGAGTAGTTACGGGGTGATCTGCAACGGATGATGGGTACTTGCCCGAGGCGGTGACTGAGCGCGAAAGAAACCCACACCTTCCGGTGGGGGCTCGGTGTGCCTTTCCTGATTCCCAATGCCTAATGCCTAGGTCCTGTCTGACGGCTGCTTTGCTTGGCATTTGTGTGGATGTGCTTTGGTAAGATCGGTCGATAGTGGTCTCCGGCAAGGAGGCCGATCTCATGAGCAGGAAGCGCAATGGCAAGAAGAAGCACCGTCAGCAATCACAGGCCGGTCGCCCTCGACGGTACGAGTTGACCGACGAAGCGTTCGAGCGCATCGAACCACTCCTTCCCACGCAGAAGGCCGGCGGCCGGTGGAAGGATCATCGAACTGTTCTCAACGGCATGTTCTGGATTCTCAACAGCGGTGCCCAGTGGCGCGACATGCCCGAACGGTACGGCAAGTGGCCGACCGTGTATGACCGCTATCGACGGTGGATGCGCGAAGGTATGTTCGATCGTATTCTGAATCGCCTTCATCTGGAACTCGACGCGGATGGTCGGATCGACTGGGATGTGTTCGATGTGGACGGTTCGAGCATTCGTGCGCACCAGTCGGCGGCGGGTGCCGCGAAAAACCACTCGAAAAAAAGGGCGACACAGAGCCCGGCGACCACGCCCTGGGACGATCGCGCGGAGGCTTTGGCACGAAGCTTCATCTTCTGACCGATGGTCGCGGCGTCCCGTTGGGAGTCATGATTACCGCCGGCCAGGCGCACGAGTCCAAGTCGTTTGAGGAACTGATGGACACAGTGAACATCAGCCGTCGTCGGCGTCCGAATGCCGTAACGGGCGACAAAGGGATACAGCTACCCGCGCATTCGCGCATGGTTGTCCAGCCGAGCGATCGAAGCGGTCATTCCGAACCGATCCAACCAGCCAGCGGTGAAGATCAACCAGAAGAAGTACCGTGCCCGAAACGTCATCGAGCGATGTATCGGCTGGCTCAAATGGTGTCAGCGGGTGGCGACACGCTACGAGAAACTCGCCGAGAGTTATCTCACCATGATCAAACTCGCCATGATCCAACGCTGCAACCGACTCCTGGAGCCGTCAGGCAGGACCTAGTTGACCGAGATGCTCGGGTCGTAGGCTTCGAGATCCGCGATCTGGTAGATCGCTTCGGAGTCGATGTCGCCCCACTGCGCGAGTGTGAATCCGCCGGTATCGCCGATGACGATCTCATACCAGCGTGCGATGCTCCGTCCGGAGGGATCTGGCATGGGATTCGCGCCGCCCACGTTCCGAAGGATGCCCTGCACCGCCCAGAGCGAGCCGCCGCGCCGCACGACCGACCAGAACAACATTGATGTTCCCACTGCGCCTGCGGGGGGAGGTGCAGCCGCACCGCCGGCGGCAACATACCACGCGGCCGGGGGCAGCGGCAACTCCTGGCTCGAATAGGTCCAACCGCCAGCACCATCGGGGTCGAGTTGGCCGATGATGATCCCGGTAAAGAGCGCCTTGGCAACGGAATCTAATGTGCTAGACTGTCTATATCAAGTGTCTTCTCACGACAGGCCCAGGCGAAGGAGATCCGGCGTGCGAAAGACGATGAGAATAATTCCGCTCGCCTGTCTTGTGCTGGCGTCCGCAGCCGCGGCCCAGCAGGGCGGGTGGCTCATCGAATCAAGCAACGTCGTCTCGCCCTCGCAACCGACCACGACCGTCGAGGTCTGGGCGTGGTTCGACGATCCCACCGGCGAACGAAACGCGTTTGGACGGGGCGACTTTGACTTTATCGCCAGCGGCGGCGAGTTCTCGAACACCCAGATGTATCTGTGGAGCACCCCCGGTTTTTCAGCGGGGACGCCGATGGGCAGCGGTGTCGGCGGAGTGTTTGTGGGTCAGCTCTGGGGCTTCGCAGGCTTCTGGGCCTACACACACAGTCCGATTCTCGCCTGGTCGGCCGACTGGACGACGACCGATTTCACGCCTCGCACCGTCTCGCTCGACACGCGAAACACAACGACATTCGAGATCGGAACCAACGGCACGCACGTCTACATGAATCTGCTCGAGCTCTACCCCCAGGGCTTCACCCCCGGCACGGGCGCGATCCGGGTCGTGCCGTCGGCCGCGAGCGCGACGCTGCTTGTGCTCGGTGCGGTGATGCTCAGGCGACGACGGCGCTCTGCATAGCACCGCGAGACGAGCCGCGACCGGCAGGGAGCGGTAGTTCGACGATCCCTCTCGCGGTGTTTACGCCCGGAGCACTCCCTTCCGGTCGTGCCTCGTTCCCGCGCCCGTACCTGAACGGACGCCGAGGGTGAATCCGCGAACCCTCGGATTCCGGGTCGGACACGACTTTGCGGGGGACGCGGGTATCCGAGCCTTCGCGGACTCAGACTCGGCGTCTTGTATCGGAGTATCTGGACGTTCTTCGCAGAGTGGCGATCGTCTACGCGTACGAGTACTTCGGCTCCCAGCCTTCGGCGCCGTCCTTGAACAGGTCGAACAGGCCCCAGACCGAGCAGTAGTCGTCGCCCGGGCCGAACTGGTCCGCGCCCGTGCGCACGATCGTGCCGTCGTGGTTCTTGCGGAAGGCGGAGACGCCGGGCATGAACTTGCCCGGCTCGGGCTCGAAGCCCATGTCTTTGGCGAAGGTCGTGCCCGCGTGCGAGACGACCGGGTAGTTCCAGCCTCGCGACTGCGAGAACTCCTTGAGCACCGCCGGCTGGTCCGGGCTTGAGAGCACGAACGGGGCCCGGTCGGCCAGGTGGCCGGCGAAGCCCACGAACCCGTCGGCCCAGAGCGTGCAGTAGGGGCACGACTTGCCCATGTTGTGTACCACCAGCAGGTCGGGCCCGGAGCCGAACAGCGATGCCAGCGTCACCGGCTCGCCGTCCGGCGAGGTGAAGGTGTAGTCGGCCACAGGCTCGGGCTCAGCCGCCCGGCGGGCCTTGGTGAGCTGCTCACGCAACTCGCGTATCTTCGTGCCGATCTCGACGACCTCGGGGGATGGATGCACAGCGGGTCTCCTTAGTTCTTGACCACGAACGGGTATATTACCGGATTCGCACGGATCGCGGCCCCGGCGGCTTGACATGATTATTCATTGAGTGAATAATCAGTCTATGACCGAACGGGCCCGCCGACAGCAGAGGATCCTGGACCACATCGCCTCGGACAGCGTCCGGAGCCAGGAATCGCTCCAGGAGCTGCTCGCCGCCGAGGGGATCCAGGTCGCGCAGGCGACGCTGTCGCGCGACCTGCGCGAGCTGGGCGTGGCCAAGGGGCCGACCGGGTACCTGCTGCCGGGGCAGGATCGGCCTCAGAACGGCGAGCGGACACTGGGCCTGGCCCTGCGCTCCCTGGCGCTGTCCATCGAGCGCGGTGCGGCGACGGTGGTCATCAAGACCGGGCCGGGCCGAGCGCAGTACGTCGCGTTCGAGCTGGACCGCTCGCCGCCGACGGGCGTGATCGGGACGTTGGCCGGCGACGACACGATCTTCGTCGCTGCCGAGAGCGACTCGGCGGCCGAGCGCATCGAGGACGAGCTGCGCGAGCTGGCCGGGCTGGTCCCGGCCCAGGGCGTGAGGGGCGGGGCATGAGCGTACGTGCGGTCGTCATCGGCGCGGGCGGGTACACCGGCGCGGAGTTGTGCGCCATTCTGCTGCGCCATCCCGAGGCGCACATCGCCGGGCTGTTCGGCTCGCCCGGGCGCAGCGATCGTGCGCCGGCGCGCATGTCGGATCTGTTCCCGGCGTTCCGGGATCGTCTGGACGAGCCGATCGCGGGCTACTCGGCGAGTGCGGTCGTCGCCCTTGAGCCCGACGCGGTCTTTCTGGCAACGCCCCACGAGGCGAGCCTGGGGCTGGTCGCCGAGCTGCGCGCGAGGGATGTGCGTGTGTTCGATCTGTCGGGCGCGTTCCGATTGCCGAACGCCTCGGCGTACCCGAAGCACTACGGCTTTGAGCACACGCAGCCGGGGCTGCTCAAGGGCGCGGTGTACGGGCTGCCGGAGCTCAACCGCGATCAGATCGTGGGCGCGCCGCTGGTGGCGGTGCCGGGGTGTTACCCGACGTCTGCGATCCTGCCGCTGGCGCCGCTCGTGGCCGCGGGCGCGGTGAAGCCGGGGACGGCGCCGATCATCGACTCGATCAGCGGCGTGAGCGGTGCGGGGCGCTCGGCGAGCGTGAACACCCGGTTCTGCGAGGTGAGCGTGCAGCCTTACAACGTCATGCACCATCGGCACCAGCCGGAGATCGAGCACCACGCCGGCGTGCGTGTCGTGTTCACGCCGCACATCGGGCCGTACGACCGCGGGATCGTCAGCACGATCCACGTCGAGCTTGCCGAGGGGTTCGACGCGGAGCGCGTGGGCGATGTGTTCGAGCGGGCGTACGCCGATGAGCGGTTCGTGCGCCTGCTCCCGGATGGCTGCTGGCCGAGCGTTGCGGGCGTCTGCCGAACGAACTGCTGCGATCTGGGCTGGGCGGTCGATGGCGAGCACGGGCACCTGATCGTGTGCTCGGCGATCGACAACCTGGTGAAGGGCGCCGCGGGCCAGGCGGTGCAGTGCATGAACATCGCGATCGGGCTGGACGAAGCGAGCGGTCTGGCCGACGCCCCGGCCGCGTGGGCGGGAGCGACGACGCCATGAACTTCCTTGGCGGCAATAACTCGAAGGCCC
>JADFOF010000458.1 GCA_022563015.1 Planctomycetota bacterium | reverse complement strand
CGAACCCGCCATCCTGAGCCCGCCGAAGGGTCGAAGAGCCGCCCACCAACATCCCTGGCAACCACCATCACCGCCGCTTGAACTCTCGCTCAAGATCGCTAACCGTCAGTTGAACGATAGTCGGACGGCCGTGCGGGCACGTATTGGGCTGGTCGGCCTTTTCCAGCTGGCGGATCAGGTCTTTGCACTCGTCGGTCGAAAGGGCCTGGCCCGCACGCACGGAAGAATGACATGCGATCGACGCGAGCATCCGCTCCCGCCACGATTCCCCCGACCCGCCCTCGCTCAAGTCGTCCAACAGCGTGACGAGCACCCTGCCTGCGCCATCGCCGCTTGCCCTGACCGCCAGGGTCGCGGGGACGCTCCGCACGATCAGGCTGTTGCCACCAAATTCCTCAACTCCCCATCCCGCCCTTTTCAGTTCAACGAGGTGCTCGTGGACCGTCGTCATCACCCCGGGCGCAAGATCGATGGTGACAGGTTCAAGCAGCGGCTGCGACTCGCTGGCATTCGCATCAAACCCGGCCTTCACACGTTCGTACATCACCCGTTCGTGAGCCGCGTGCTGGTCGATGAGGAACACGCCGTCTGGACCTTCGGCAATGATGTACGTCTCGTGCGCCTGCCCGATCACACGCAGCACCGGCAGGGCTTCCCTGGGCGTGATTGTCGTGGATGGGCCGCCCTCTGGGGCCACCCCCGCAGTTCGGGTTTCCGGCAGTGGGGCCTGGCCCCGGGCCAGCCCGGCAGACGATTCGATTTCCGGTTGGCCGGGCTCCCCCGGCCCCGGCCACCCGGAATAGCCCCCCGCACCCGCCGCTGCCCGTTCCCCCTGGCCGGGCCGCCCACCCGTGCCGGCGGGACGTCTGAGCAGGCCTATCGATCCCCCTGCCCGTCCTGATCCCAGCTCGTGGACCGGGGCATGCGCGGTGAGAACACCCCGGATAGCCCGCTGCACAACCGAGTAGACGAGGTCTTCTCGCAGAAAACGGACCTCGGCCTTTGCCGGGTGAACATTAGCGTCCACATCGTCGAGGGGCGTGCGGATCCTGGCGACTGCGATCGGAAACCTCCGCTCGGGCAGGAATCCGTGATAGGCCTGCTCGATCGCATACGACAGGCGGCGGGACTGTATCCACCGGCCATTTACAGACAGGGTCAGGTACGTGCGGTTCGAGCGGTTGAGTGAAGGAGAGCTAACAAGCCCGTCGACTGAAAAAGCCGCCGAACCGTCGGCTTCCAACTGCAGCATCTGGTCGGCAATTTTCTGGCCGTAAACGCCGGACACCGCATCGGAGATGCTTCCAGAACCGTTCGTCCGCAGCCGATCGCGTCCATCGGCGTTAAGGCTGAACGCAACATGCGGGTAGATCAGCGCCAGCGACGCCAGCATCGTCTGTATTCGAGAGAGCTCACGCCCGGCGGAGCCGAGAAACTTCAGCCGCGCCGGAACATTCGTGAAAAGCCCCGACACCACGATGCGCGTTCCCTCAGGCGCTCCAGCAGGTTCCAGTGTGCCTGGTTTACCAAAATCAACCCGGTACCTTGCCCCCGCATCTGCCCCCGCCTGCCTGGAGGTCACTTCGACACTCGCTACAGATGCTATCGACGGAAGTGCCTCGCCCCTGAAGCCGAGCGTCCCGATCGCGATCAGATCAGATGATGCGTCAATTTTTGACGTCGCGAACCGTTCGAAAGCGATCGCCAGTTCATCGGCCGGTATGCCCTGCCCGTTATCGACAACCGTGATCGACCGGGCACCGCCGCCGACAACCTCGACTTCAACCCGGGTCGAACCGGCGTCGAGCGAATTTTCGACAAGTTCCTTTACTACGGAAGCCGGGCGTTCGATCACCTCACCCGCGGCAATGCGGGAGGACAGTTCGTCGCTTAAAACTCGGATCGGCATGGGGTGGACTGAAGTTTACTTGCAGCCCGCACAAGATTGATCGCCCGGCCCGGCAATTCCCGATCGGCAGGCTGGCGCAGCCAGCCACAGCTGGCCGATCTTGTTGGTCACGACCGTGTAGCCGATTGCCGCGGCCAGGAGCGTTCC
>JADFOF010000097.1 GCA_022563015.1 Planctomycetota bacterium | reverse complement strand
GACCCGGATCAACTGACGACGCGCAGCAACGAGCTGCTCGACCGGCTGGGGCTTCTCAATCGCTCGACTCATCGTCCCGACGCGCTCTCCGGCGGCGAACAGCAACGGGTCGCGATCGCCCGGGCGCTGCTGTACTCGCCGCCGATCCTGCTGGCCGACGAGCCGACGGGGAATCTCGACTCGGCCAGCAGTGATGCGCTCTGGGCGTTGCTGCGCGAGATCGCGCGCGAGCACGAGATGACGGTGCTTATAATCACGCACGAGCCCGCGGCAGCCGCACACTGCCAGCGCGTCTTCCTGCTCGCCGACGGGCAGATCCAGGGGCAGATCGACACGGAGGGCCTCGATGCCGCGGGCGTGGCGACTCGCTATCACCAGCTTGTCGGGTCGGCCTAGCCGCTCCTGGCTGCTCGCGGCGGCGGTCTCGCTGTCGGTGGCTTTGGTGGTGGCGGTCTCGTGCGCCATGGCCACCGCCAACCGAGCCATCGAGGTCTGGATCGACGCCAACGTCGGCGCGGGCGATCTCACGGCGCGCGGCGCGGCCGGTCCGCAGTCCCTGCCCGAATCACTGCTCGAACAAATCGACGCATGGCCCGAGTCCGATCTCGTCGTGCCCAGGCTCGAGATGGATCTGGCCGTGCAGATCACCCGCGATGTGTACGAGTCGCGCGAGGACGGCTGGTTCGTGCTCACGCGGCGCGTGCTGGCCGCAACACCGCAGGCCAACGGCATCGTGCCGCGACTCGAGTACGCCATTCGACCTCTCGAACTGATCGAGGGTCGGCTGCCCGAGGCGGAGGGCGAGGTGGTCATCGACCAGCACCTCGCCCAGCGGCTCAGCTTCGAGTGGGTGCAGCACAAGCCGTGGGATGTAGGCGATCTGCTCCGGCCGATGAGCAGACGCAGCAGGCCGATCCAGGATGCACCGACCACGACCGACCCGCGCGAAGCCCAGCGATGGAACGCCGACCAGCATGTGCGCGTGGGCGACACGCTTCGCGTCACCCGGCTCTTTCGCACGGTTGCGGAGCTAGAGGTCGTGGGGATCGTGCGTCAGCCGTTCGGCGGCAAGCCCAACCTGTTCCTGGCGCTGAGCACCATGCAGCGGATCGCGCGGGCGCCCGGGGCGCTGTCGCGGATCGACATCGTGCTCAACGACGGGGTTGATCCCGAGACGATCGTCGGCCGGCGCGGGGGCGAACTCGGCCCGGACGTGCAGCTGCAGACGACGGCCAAGGTCACCTCCGGCCTGAACGACAACATGCGGTCCAGCCAGTTCGGGTTCGTGCTCGCCAGCGTGCTCAGCGCCATGTCCGCCGCGTTCATCATCCTCACCGGCCTGAACACCGCCGTCAGCGAGCAGCAGCGCGAGATGGCGATCATGCGCTGCGTGGGCGGCACCCGGGTGCAGATCGCCCTCGCGCAGCTTGTCGTCGGCCTGCTCGTCGCAGTGGTCGGGACGGCGGTGGGCATCCCGATCGGGATCGGATTCTCGTGGCTGCTCTGGCTGGGGATGCACGACCAGCTCGGCGGCGGGCTGGTGATCCCGCCCGGTGGGCTGGTCCTGGCCGCGGGCGGGTCGATGGTGGCGGGTCTGCTGGGCGCGGCGTGGCCGGCGTATCGGGCGTCGCGGATGTCGCCCCTGGCCGCGCTCGGCTCGCGCGCCGCCGTCCCGGGTCGGCGCGGCATCGCGATCACCACGGGGCTGGGGCTGCTCGGCCTCGCCATCCAGCTGCTGATCGTCTCAACCCCCAGCAGCGGGCAGGTCGTGTTCTGGGGGTATGCCACGGTCGGGCTCCCGCTCATGTTCATCGGGTACTTCCTGCTGAGCGTGCCGGTCGTCCTGCTGGTGGCGCGGCTCTCCTCGCCGGTCATCTCGCGGGCGCTTCGGCTCCCCAGGAGCATGCTCGCCCGGACGGTGTACGCCACGCCCTACCGCCACGGCTTCACCGCCGGCGCCATGATGGGAGGGCTGGCGCTGATGATCTCGATCTGGACCAACGGCGGCTCGATCCTGCGCGACTGGCTCGGCAAGCTCGATTTTCCCGACGCGTTCGTGAGCGGCCTGGCGCTGAGCCCCGAGTGCCAGGCCGCGCTCGACGAGCTTCCCTTCATCGAGAACACCTGCGCCATCACGCTCAAGTCGGTTCAGACCAGCGCGTTCGGGGTCAAGGCGCTGCAGAGTTACCGCACGCATTTCATCGCGTTCGAGCCCGATCGGTTCTTCGAGATGACCAGCCTGGAATGGATCGAGGGCGACGAGCAGACCGCCCGCGAACGCCTCAACGAGGGCGGGGCTGTGATCGTCTCGCGAGAGTTCCTGGTCGCCCAGGGCATGGGCGTCGGCGACACGTTCACCTGCTCAGACCCGATGTCAGGCCGGACCCACGACTTTGCGATCGTCGGCGTCATCACCAGCCCAGGGCTCGAGGTCATCAGCAAGTTTTTCAACATCGGGCGCGAGTTTCACCAGCAGGCGGTGCACGCGGTCTTCGGCACGCGAGCCGACCTGAAGGAGCGCTTCGGCTCCGAGGTGATCAACCTCGTGCAGATCGATCTGAAGGATCACGGCCCGGACGCCGTGGACGACGCCACCGCCATCGCGCAGATCCGACGGGCGATGCTCGAACTCAACGCCGGCGTCGCGGACGTGGGCAGCGGACGAGAGATCAAGCGGCAGATCACGTTCTTTGCCACGGGCATGCTGGTGGTCTTCTCGGCGGTGGCGGTGATGGCGATGCTCGTGGCGTGCTTCGGCGTGGCGAACCTCGTGGTCGCGTCGATCGAGGCCCGCCGGTTCGAGTTCGGCGTATTGCGGGCTGTGGGCGGGACGCGCGGGCTGTTGATCCGCCTCGTGCTGGCCGAGACGCTGCTGGTGGCGATCACGTCCTGTGTGCTCGGCACGCTGATGGGGATGCAGGGCAGCTACGCTGGGCAGCGGCTGTACGCGCTGCTGTTGGGGCTGGCGCTCGAACTTCGCCCGCCGTGGCTCGCCATCGCCGCAGGGTGGGCGATCGTCGCGCTGCTCACGCTCGCAGCCGCGTACCCGGCGATCTGGCGCCTCGGCCGAACAAGCCCACGAGCCCTGCTCAGCGCGACCAAGGGGTGAGTGAAAAACGGCGGTCGGCTCGGAGATCCGACCTACCTCTTACCCGCCCAACAACCTCGGCCGTGGGTCGCCGGTCAACTCGGGGCCGATCGCCGGCCAGAGCTCGCCCTCGGGCGCGTTGCCGTCGAGCACCGCCCTGAACCGCGGGTCGTCGCGGATGCTCTGGAAACTCGGGGTCCACCAGGCGTCGCGGGCGACGAAGCGCCGGTGCCGCGCCGATGCCTCGAACGCGGACAGCGCCGCGGTGCGATCGCCCATCATTGCGAGCAGCCGCGCCAGATTGTAGTAATACGATCCGCCGCCGCGCCTCCCCTGCTCATCGCGCCGCACCCCGGCCGCGTGGCGCTTCATCATTTCCGTCCACGCCTGGACCGCGCCCGGTTCGTCGCCCAGGACGCGGCGAGCGAACCCTACGAAGAGCAGATCCCACGTGCGCGCGCCGCGCGTGCCGTCGTCGGCCCGAACCTCGAGATTGAGCAGCGCCCGGTCCATCCACGCCCCGGCCTCGGCCACCCGGCCCAACCGCCACAGACACCACCCGGCGCGGTAGGCCGGCCGCCACTGATTCGCGCCCAGCCGGCGATCACCCGCCGCCTCGATCGCAAGCGCCGCCGCCCGCTCCCACGCCTCGGCCGCCCGCGGCTCGTCACCCGTGGCGTGAAGCATCTCGCCGTAAAACGTCCACCACTCGAAGTGCGTCGCCTGCTCGCCGGCCAGGGCAGCCTCCATGCCCGCAAGGTCCGAGGGCCTCGTGGGGATCGAGTAGTCCACGCCTTTGGGCGGCGCGACGAGCCCGGCAGCGATGGCGGGCGGGATCCGAACCTCGTGCGTGGCCACCACGATCAGCGCCGCGACCAGCCCCGCCACCACGCCCAGGATCACCATCACAACGTTCCACATCCGCATCGAGAAGCTCCCGTGCCCGTAGCACGATACCGCGCAGGCGACGCGGATGTTCCCGTCGGCCTCAGACTCGCCGGTCGTGCCCACGCGCCCGAGGGCCTAACCTCCCCCCATGCCCCCCACGTCCCGCACGTTTCGAGCCCCCAGGGGCACGCGCGACGCCTACCCCGAGGACGCCCTCAAGCGCCGCTACATCACGCAGGCGTGGCGCGACGCCTCGATCCGCCACGGCTTCGACGAGATCGAGGGCCCGACCTTCGAGCACCTCGAACTGTACACGCAGAAGTCCGGCGACGAGATCGTCTCGCAGCTCTTCTCGTTCCGGCGCCAGGGCGGCGACGACGACTACGCCCTGCGCCCCGAGTTCACACCCACGCTCGCCCGCATGTACGCGGCCCGTGCCAACAGCCTGCCCAGGCCGACGAAGTGGTTCACAGCCGGTCCCTACTTCCGGGCGGAAAAACCACAGCGCGGGCGATTGCGGGAGTTCCTGCAATGGAATTGTGACATCATTGGGGGTTTATTTGAAGGCTCGGGCTTCGTTACAGATGAAACTACGGACGTGGACCGCATAGATCAAGACGCTGAGGTGATCGAGTGCATCGTAAACCTGCTGCGCGTTTTGGGGATACGTGAGGGCGATGCGTTTGTGCATGTGAATCACCGCAGTGCAATCGAGGGGTGGTTTACGAAGCAAGGCGTTTCCGCTTCCAGCATTCCTTCGGTGTTTAGTCTTGTCGATCGGCGCGATCGTATTCCCGCCGAGGAGTTTCGTAGGCAATGGACCGCTCTCGGGCTACCGCTCGAAACGCTCTCAGAGTACAACCTCCTCTGCGAACTTGTGCGGTCCGGGCCGAATATCTCTCCAATCCCTTCAACGGGCGGACCCGGCTATATTAGTGAAGCCGGACCGTTCGGCGTGATCTTGCTGCCCAATCGCCTTGCCGAATTGAACATGGGAGAGTGGTTCTGGAGCAACCCCGCACTCGTCCGAGGTCTCGCCTACTACACCGGGATGGTCTTCGAGGTCATCGCTGAGGGCGAGCGGACGGTGTGTGGCGGTGGGCGGTATGACAATCTGATCGAACTGTTCGGCGGGCCGCCCACTCCCGCGGTCGGGTTCGGCATGGGCGACGTTGTGCTGTCGCTCTTGCTGGAAGACAAGGGGCTGATGCCGCAGGGCAAGGATCTGCTCGACGCGGTCAGCCGACCGCAGGCCTCGTTGCGGCCGGACGCCTTCGTCATCACGGCTGACGAGCAGTTCGATTCGGTCGTGAAGCGCACCGTGGCGACGCTGCGGGCGGGCCGCGAGTCCGAGGCGTGGCTGCAGCGCGACGACCGAAAGCCATGGGACGCCGACCGTTACGCGGCTGCACCCCTGCACGCCCGCCGATCGTACAAGGCCACGCGCCACATCGGCAAGCTGCTCAAGGACGCGACGAGCCAGCACGCGCGCCACGCCGTCATCATCGAGTCCGACCAGGTCTGCAACGTCAAGAACCTCGACACCGGCGAGCAGCGCGAGAACATTGCGCTGACCGACCTGCCGGCTCACCTCGCGTGAACCAGAGCCGCCCGTGAGGATGTGTACGAGCCGCGACCGGGAGGGAGTGGATTGTCGGTGGCCAAGGCGATGAACATTCGGATCGCTCCCTGCCGGTCGCGGCTCGTTGAACACGCTGCACGCATGGATCAGCCCCCGGCGAGCAGCTCCCGGTAGATCGATTCGACCTCGGCGATGTGATCCGGGTAGCTCTGCAGGATCGGCGTCGCGGCGTGGATCTCGCGCGGGCTCGGAATGATGATCTCCCCGGTCACGAGTTGCGTGATGCGTTCGGCCAGCCCCTCCGGATCGCCGCCGGGAAAGAACAGACCGTTGTACCGCAAAGCCCGGCCGTCTCCTGTGCCGTTCTGCTCATCTCCGGGCTCAACGATCCACTCCACCGGCCCGCCCAGCCGCGACGCGATCATCATCCTGCCCGCGTGCAGGTGCTCGAGCATGACCAGCGGCGAGTTCTCGAACCAGATGTGTGGCAGGAGCCCGACGTCATACTCGCCCCACGCACCGATGAGCTGGAGCAGGTCGTACCCGCCGGCGAACTGCACCTCGGGATACTCGGCGACGCGCGTGCGGAACGGCCAATCCCACCCGCTCGCACGGATCAGAAACTGGCTGCGCTGCCGAACCTCCCGATCCAGCAGCGGGATCGCGCGGATCAGCACGTCCAGCCCCTTGTTGTGCCGGGTCGTGCCGAAAAAAACGAACCGAAGCGGGCGGCGGGCGGAGCGCGGCTCCCACGGGCGGGTGTCGTAATACGGCGAGCGGCGGGCGCGACGATTGATCTGATCGAAGTGCGGCTGCCCGAGGCGCACCACGCGCGTCCGCGATTCCTCGACGCCCATCCTGACATACACGCGGCGCACGAAGTCGCTCGGAGGCGTGACCAGGCTCGCGTGGTTGAGCGCCTCGACCCCGGCCGCCCGGCGCCGCCCGTACTCGTTGAGCACGGCAAGATGAACATCAGCCTGAAGAAAGCGCTCGTTCTGATCGATCGGCGAGCGGCTGAGCTCGACCGGTTCATCGTCGGGCGCGAGCGCATGGTTGTGCTCGATCCGCCCGGTGTGAGCGGCCGCGTCGTCGACGTTGAACCCGATCCCGAGCTCCGGGTCGGGCTTCGGCTCGCCGTGCTCGCCGCGCGAATCACGGGCATTCATGCGAATCCGATCGATGACGCCGTAGCTTGTCTTGCGCACAATGTCTGCGAGCGCCGGGCCGAACGTTGACTCGAGCGCCTGCCCAAGCGTCCGCTTGAAGCGTTGCGGCCAGTACGCGCCCGAGTTCAGACACCCGACGCACCGCCGGCCGCCGTCGTAGTCCTCGCACAGGTGCGTCTCGCGGTGCAGCAGATCCACCTGTGGGCAGATGAACCAGTAATTGTGCGGCGTGACGACGACCGGGCGGCCGGACGCGCGGATCGCCGCGATCAGGTCCATGCCGAAGCCCTCGAGCGAGTGAATGTGAACGGCGTCGGCGCGCACGGCGTCGAGCCACCTGAGCACCAGCCGCGCCTGCCGCGGGCTGCGCATTTCATTGCCGACGTTCTTGAAGTTGCACGCGGACGGCGCGCAGTTCGGGCTGTTCACAAGCTCGAAGCACGACACGCCCCGCCACCGCTCCGTCGGGCGGACCCGGGGCCCGGGCACGAGGCTGAACCGGATCCCCGAGGCGAGATAGCTGACATGGTGGCCGGTCATCGACAGCCCGCCGGCGAGTTCTGACGCCGAGAGGTTGTATCCCGACCCTTCCCGCACCTGGAGCGAGAGCCTCGCCCAGCCCAGAATCGCGATGCGCATGGGTTCGGCCGTCGTCGTCCAGCCGGGCGGCACCGTGGGTTCGTCGAGTGCTTTTCCCATGGAAGGGCGGATGGTACGCGGCCGCCGGACCGAAGGGTTGCTTAGCCGAACCTGTGCGGACTCACGTAGGGCCTGATCGACGCGGAGCGCCACAGACTCCGCAGACAGGTCATCGTCCAGCGGGCCAGGAACGATACACGCGGGCCGAAGCCGTCACGCTCGATCTGCACCGTCGTCGGCCACTTGCGGTCGATGTGCACGTTGAACCGGCCGCGCAGGAGCGGGAAGTCGTTGGTCTGATTGAAGACGACGACGGCACGCGGTGGGCTGACCCAGAACCGCACCTGCCGGAAGAGCTTTGATCGCAGCCGCGACGAGTAGATCACGCGCTCGGGGCCACCTGCGTCGCAATCGCCCGGATCGACATCATTGCGCACCACATAGACCCAGCGCGGCGAGCACGCCGACCCGCCGCCGCGCTCGACCGCGTCGCGCAGCTCATCCGCCCAGCTCACAGCGCCGTCCTGGGAGCACAGCACGACGATTGTGCGACCGCGCTCGAGCGCGCCGATCGCCCGAAATCCGTCCACGACATCGTGCTTGGGCGGCCCGTCGTCCTCGAGCCTGCCCCCGCGGTTTGCGACGATATCCGCGGCTGTGCGGCGAATGATCTCGGCGTGAAATATCCGCCGATGAAACGACGCCTGCAGACAATCGTTCAGGATCGACGCCAGCCATCGAAACGTGGCGTACTTGAGACGCCATTTCGGGAATGTCTTCTGGATCAACCAGACGATGTTCCGCTGCGAGTAGTAGAGGCGAGCGGGCGTGAGCTTCTGGTACCACGGCGTGTGATAGACGACGGCGTCCAGATCGCAGACGACGCGGTAGCCGTGCCGGGCGAAGCGCAGACACCAGTCAGCATCGTCGCAATAGATGAAGTAGCGGTAGTCCCAGAACCCGACCTCTCGAACGGCCGACCATCGCGCGAGCAGGCTGCACGCCGACACCACATCCACCTCGCGCAGGCCCGAAAACGAGCCCGAGCCGGACCCCTTGGTGGCGACGACTTTGCGCAGCCAGCTCTGGTGGTCCTCGTAGCGCGGGCTTGACATCGTGGGCGTATCGTCCATGCGTCCGCGTTCAGAGTCGAAGTAGATGGTCGATTCGATGGTTGTCGTGCGATCGTGAAAGTCGACCGCGCGCGACCCGACAATACCGATGCCCGAGTCGGAATCCGCCGTGCGCACGAGCTGCGCCAGCGCGTCCGTGGGCAGATCGACATCGTCATCGACGAGCCAGACGTAGTCCGGCCGACCCGCTCGATCCGGCGCATCCAATACGCGCTCGACGTACGAGAACCCCGTGTTGAACCCGCCGCACCCGCCGAGATTATGCGAGTTGCGAACGACCGTGAGCGACCGAAAGCCCGCGGCATTCCCCCTCGACGGAAGCCCGTTCTCGCTGGGCATCGCAAACGCGGGCTCGTGAGCCGACAGCGTCGGATTCTCGACCACGCGCTCCGGCCTCCAGCGCCGCACGAGATACTCGCACGTGCCGTCCGTCGAACAGTTGTCCACGATGACGACGTCGAGCCGATCGACCGGGAACCGCTGCGCGACGATCGCGGCGATGACATCGCCGACCGCCTGCCTGCGATTCCATGTGACGATGATCACCGCGACGTGGGGCGGGCCGGTGCGCGTGGCGTCCGGGACGCGTTCGCGGCGGGCCTGCTCGACGGATCGACCTGGAGCGGATGAAGGCACGGAGGGGCAACCTTACGGTCTGAGGCGTTCGGATGACGGGCGGATCAGACGCGGGCGCTGCGGCACCCGGGTTGGGCTCTCTGTTCCCCCCGCTGCCCGGCCGGGACTTAGGAGGATATGCAGTCAGAATAGACGCGTTCCAGCTCGGCGGCGTGAGTGTCGATCCCTTTCGGGGGCCGAACACGCCCGCGCACGCGATCCAGGACCGTCGGATCGCGCAGGAGCCGGACCAGCGTCCTGGCCATATCAAAACGATCGTTGCCGCGGAACAGAAACCCGTTCACCCCATCCTCGACGAAGTCCGGGATGCCGCCCAGCCGCGCGCCCAGCACCGGCACGTTGCAGGCGTTGAACTCGAAGACGGTTTGCGGCCCGTTGTCCCACCACACGCCCGGCACCAGCCCGAGGTCCTTGCCGCCGCAGA
>JADFOF010000457.1 GCA_022563015.1 Planctomycetota bacterium | reverse complement strand
ATGCCGCCGGCGGTCGCAAACGACCCGGCGACATAGAGCGCCGGCAGTCGCGGGCCCGGGCCGTCGTCGTCGAAGATGGTCATGGACATTACATATGATCGTGCGTTGCGTGGTCCGAGCCCGGTCCCGGGGAGCGAGAACGCCTGCCCGTCCCAGCGGAGCAGGCTGGCGTTGATCCCTCCCGGCCATTCGAGGATGCCGCCGCCGACGAAGAGGCTGGGCTCCTGCGGTCCCGGGCCGTCTTCGTCGAACAGATGCAGACTCCTGAGCGGGCCCCGCAACCCTGTAATGTCATGCCATTGTGAGCCGTCCCAGCGTTCGAGATTGTGCTGCGGCCCGCCGCTGAAGTCGGAGAACAGACCAGCAGCGTAGAGGCCCGGCGCGGGCGAGCCGACGCCGGTGGTTTCGGCGACGCAGAGCGCCTCCACGCTGCCCACAGTGCCGAGACCCTCGCCGAGCGGTCGCCAGACGCGCCCGTCGAACGTGCCGATCATGTTAAGTTGCACGGGGGGCGACCGCCTGTACCCTCCCCCCGCAACGAGGACCGGTCGGGCGGCGCCGGGGCCGTCCCTATCCCAGATTGCGAAGGCCAAAGCGCCCTGGGTTTCTCCGTGACCTGACCACTGCGGTACGCACTGCGCGCAGGTGCTCGTCGCGCAAACAAGGAGGGCCAGGATCGAGATGATTGGGTGTTTCGGCATTGTTCCCCGAAGTATGATGCCGCCGAGCGGCTCGGATTTCAGAAAATCCGGAAATTCGTGTCAGATTCTCTACTTTTTTCTCTCGTCGTCCTTCACTTGCATTCCGTACGGTTGAAATCTGAGAATGTTTCGCCTCAATCCGATAATACGCTTGCACCGCGTGCGACGAGGTGGTACACCGTGCGCTGGAGGATCGGGGACCGGCCCCGGCCCGGCGGTACTGGATCGACACTCATTCAGGAGATTGGGAATGAAACACGATGTGGACAGGGCAGACACGTCTCGCGTGCGCACGGCGTTCGTGCTCGTCGGCGCAGCCGTCATCGCGATCTCGGCCACGCCACAGAATGCCGCGGCGCAGACGCAGGAGTGGTACGACCGCGAGTTTCAGGCCGGCGTCTTCGGCGTCGATGACGCCGTGGACATCGCGTACTGGAAGGATGGCAATGATGAGTGGGTGTATGTGACGGGGTACCACACGCTCGCCAACGGCGCGACGGTCTTCGCGACGAGCAAGTACCTCGCGACCTACACGGGGCCGGGCGAGAATAATCCATTTATTCCCACCGTGTTCTACCCCCCGTTGAACACGAACCCGACAGGCAGGAACCGTGCTGTGGCGATCGAGGTCGATCCTCTGACCGGCGACGTGTACGTCACGGGCGAGTCGATTGATCCCACTGGGGCCAATGGCCTCGACTACGTGACGATCAAGTACGACAAGAATCTCGATCCCGATCCAACTCTGGGTGACCACATCACCGAATGACGACGCCGCGATACGCTGGGACAATCCGATCTTCGCCGGGCCCGGCAGCCACGACCGCCCGGTGGACATCACCCTCGGCACGAATTTTGTAGGGAGCCCATCTGCCAACGTCATCGGAATCACGGGCAGGTCCTATGCGGGACCGGCGACGAAATACGACATCGTTACGGTGCTCATTGAAGCGGGTACCGGCAACCTGTGGTCCGTCTGGGGCAACGTTGGATGGGGGAAGGGTGCGCGTTCGTTCGATGGCACGGCACACTCCAATGACCGTCCCGTTGGACTCGACTTGCACTGGACAAATCTTCTACACGACGAAAGCGGAGGAGATCTCTTTGTCGTCGTTGCCGGCACCACGAGGTCGGTGAATAACAGCCAAACCAACGATGACATATGGACGATTGAATACGAACCTAACGGCGACGTACGTTGGGAGCAAGTGTACAACGGCCCGGCAAACGGCGACGATGTGGCGACGGCGATGACGCTATTCGGTGGTGTATTCGTGTGTGGGTACACGCCGCACTACGTGGGCGGCGATATGGCGGCGACCTCCGACACCGACTACATCGCGTTGGCATACTATGACA
>JADFOF010000096.1 GCA_022563015.1 Planctomycetota bacterium | reverse complement strand
GGCGTTGTCGGCGGGGGTGACGCGCAGGCAGGACCCGGGGGTGGGGGTCAGGGCGGCCAGATCGGCGAGCAGCCGAACCGCGTCGGCCCGGCGGTTCCAGCAGGGCACGACCGCGCGGATGTCCCATGGCTCCCTCGAATCGGCCGGGCCTGACCCGCGTGATTCGACCAGGGCAGCATGTTTCGAACGAGGCTGGGGTGGCGTCGATTCCGGGGCGATCACGGCTCAGTGTAGTCGAAGCCCCAAGTTGCACACAACACACGAACAAACCTGGGTCGCCGCGTGCAAAAATGGGTTGCGAACCGGCGGGCCATGTGGTATCCTCACGGGGCCGACAGGCAACGCCGGGGCGGGCGGTGTCGGAACAGCCTCCAAAGGAGAATCGGTGATGTTGCTCAACAGCTTCTTGCGGTCACTTCGTGCCTCGGACGATCGGGCGGGTCGCCCGTGTCTGGAGGTGCTCGAGCCGCGGATCGTGCTGGCGGGGTCGCCCTTCCCGGTCATCGGCGACCTGATCGACCCGAACAACACGGTGGTGCGGATCGAGACGAACTTCGGCGACATCGACATCGAGCTGTTCGACCAGGGCGGTCCGGGTGGCTCGACGGCCCCGGTGACAACCGCCAACTTCCTGAACTATGTCCGCGACGGTGATTGGGATGAGACCTTCATGCACCGGCTGGTGTCGGGGTTCGTGCTGCAGATGGGAGGTTTCGCGTTCAGCGACGAGGCCGGGGTGAGGTCTGTGACGACGGATCCGGCGATCGTCAACGAGTTCAATATCTCGCGTTCGAACATCGAGCGGACGGTGGCGATGGCCAAGCTGAGCACCGGACCGAACACCGCCACGAGCCAGTTCTTCATCAACCTTGTGGACAACTCGGCGAACCTGAACTTTACGAATGGCGGGTTCACGGTCTTCGGACGGATCGCGACGGATGCGAGCTGGAGTGTGGTGCAGATCATCGCGGGATTGAACATCGCGGATTTCAGCGTGGTGAACGGGGCGCTGGGGGCGACGCCGGTAGCCGACTTCTTTGCCTCCGGCGACCCGATCTCCGAGGAAGTGCTGGTCAACCTGGTGGACGTTGAGATCATCAAGCCGGCGTCGATATCCGCCTCGGACCATCGGTTCTTCACCGAGGTGCTCGCGTATCCCGAGGGATACCGGGCCGAGACGATCACGGAAATCGTGGCGCTGGTCAACCCGGGCACGATGGACGCGGCGTACCAGATCGTGGTCCGGTACGAGCGCGGCGCGCGCGACGAGGTGATCGCGTCCGGCACACTCGCCTCCGACGAGCACCGGACGATCACGATCTCGGACTTCGCGGACCCGACGATCGACCTCGTGCGCGAGGGCGTGCCGTTCGCGATCGAGATCCACAGCACGGGCACGATGGCGGCGTCGCTGACGCACACGGACTTCGGCGCGACGCAGTTCGAGTCGTTCTTCAGCGTGCGATCGGGCGAGTCGGCGACGCTGCCGTTGGCCGAGACGATGAACTGGTCGCTGGGCGGGACGGCGGCGGTCACGACGCTGCCGGGCGATCCCAACATAACGCGCCTGCCGTTCCTGGTGTACCTGAACGACTCCGCTGTGGAGGCAACGGTGACGACGACGTTCACGCTCCAGGCGGGCGGGCCTCAGGTGACGATCGTCAAGACGCTCGATCCGCACCGTCGCGGCGGGCTGGAGATGTTCAGCATCGCCGGTCTGACGGACGGGCTGGCGGGTATCGCGATCAGCTCGACGCAGCCGATCGTGGCGGCGCTGAGCCAGTATGAGCAGCACACCTCGACCGAGTCGGCGCCCGTGCTGAGCAACTTCGCGTACGGGTCGCAGCTGATGTCGGGGGCGGGACATACAGCCGGCGTCCTGGCCGGGGCCAAGATCAAGGTGGGCGGCGAGAACTACCTCTCGGTTCACAACAACAACTCGACGGGCGCGGTCGTGACCTTCCAGTTCGTCACGTCAACGGGTACGGTCACGCAGTCGCTCGTCATGGCCCCGAACTCGCGCACGCATATGGACCTGGCGGACGTACCGGTGTCCGAAGATGAATTCGCTTCGATCAGCTACACCAGCGGGTCGAGCCCGGTGAGCGTGCAATTCGTCGCGACGAACGGTCTGGACACGGTCTCGACCGCGTTCGCCCCGCGGGCCGCCAGATTCTGGACCTTCGCCGGCGGCAGCTTCGACGCCAACGACCCGGGTTCGTCCGAGGTCATCTCGGTCTTCAATCCGTACAAGAACGCCGGCTTCGTGATGACGCTGATCGTGAAGTACTACTTCTCCGACGGCACGTCGATCCTCCTGCCGCTGCCCTCGGTGCAGATCGACTCGGGCGAGCGTGTGGACCTGGACCTCTCGGACACGATGTTCGCCGTGGTCCGCACCAAGATCCAGTCCGATCCGCAATTCAGCACATATTCGGTGTCGGTGATCGCACAGATCGTCTCGTCGCCGGGCGGCATCGTGTTCCCGTCCGTGGTGGCGCAGATGACGCAGATCAAGGGCGGCTCACGCAACAGCTCGACGACGATGGGCGTCCCGCTGACCACCGACGGGAACTACCTCCTGCTGACCGATCCGGCGTTCTTCTCGTCAGGCTCGGGGGTGTAGGGCGGATCACGCCCGGCCCACGGGTTTGGGCGGCGGTGCGAACCGGCGCATGAGTGCGAGCGACGCCAGCACGCCCGCGGCGATGGGGCGTGGGAGTCGGTCGATCCACCGGCGCAGCGCGTGGTGCAGCCGAACCGCCGTCATACGCTCGTACGACTCGCGCACCGAGTACAGCACCTGGTGCGAGATCGGGTACCCGGTTTCGTCGATCCAGTTGGCGTCGAACCTGCGGAGCATGACGTTGGATCTGACGGCGGCCTCATGGCCCAGACGGTCGTAGAGAGCCCAGTGGTTGTCGATCAGTCTGCGGTAGATCTGTTCGTGTTTGGCGATGGCCCGGTGGACCATGGTGTCGGTGCTGTGCCGGCGCCAGACGTACACCGGTGTGCGCACGCGCACGCCCCGCCAGCCGCGCGACGCGAAACGAAGCCACATGTCCCAGTCCTCGTACCCGTCGGTCATGGACTCGTCGAAGCCGCCGACGGCCTCGAAGCGGTCGCGGCGCACAAGACAGGTCACGGGCTGGGTATTGGTGATCATGAGCAGGACGGGATCCCAGTCGGCGACGCGCCAGACGCCCCGGCCCAGCTCGGCCAGCTGCTGCTGCCCGAAGGCGTGGCTGAGGTCGGCATCGCGTCCGGCGCGCTCCTCGGCTTCGACGGCGGCGGCGAGCGTCGCCACGGCGCCCGGAAGCAGCCAGTCGTCCGCGTCCAGGAACATGACATACCGCGATCGCGCGCCCGCCGCCCCGACGTTGCGCGCGCCGGGCAGGCCCGTGTTGCGCTGGTGCAGCACCTCGACACGCGGGCCACGGCAGGCGTCACAGTCGCCGGGCGATCGTCCGTCCGTCGAGCCGTCGTCGACCACGACCACACGGACGTCGGCGTCGGCTTGATCGAGTGCAGACCGCACGGCGGCGCGCACGAACCGCCCGTGGTTGTAGCACGGGACCACCACCGTCGTCGAGCGGTCGGGATGTTCCTGGCCGGGCGTCATACCGAATGCAGCCGATCCGTGGGCAGATCATCGGGGAGCATTCGTCGTGGGCTTGGGGCGGCGTTTCGCACCGCGATGATCGCGCGCTCGCACAGCCGACCCAGCGGCGCGGGCATCAGGCGGACGAGCCGATGCACGAGATGGTGGAGGCGGACCGCGACCATCTGTTCGTATTCCTCGGGGGCGCGCCGCAGTGCCCGAAGGGGGATGGGCTCGCCGGTCTCGTCGATCCAGTTGACGTCGAATCGCCGCAGCATCATGTTCGAGCGTATGAGCAGATCGGTCTGCCGCTGCGCGAATAGCTCGCAGTGGTTCTCCATGATGCGGCGGTACAGGGCCTCGTGGTTGTGAATGACCTGCATGACCATGGTGTCGTGGCTGTGTCGGCGCCAGACGAAGAGCGGCTCGCGGACGCGCACGCCTCGCCAGCCGCGTTCGACGAACTTGAGCCAGAAGTCCCAGTCCTCGTAGCCGTCGGTCATGGACTCGTCGAAGCCTCCGACGGCCTCGAAGCGGTCGCGGCGGACGAGTGCGGTGACGGGGTGCAGATTGGTGACCATGAGCGTGAGCGGATCCCACTCGGGGACGCGCCACACGCCCGTCCCGAGCTCGACCAGGCGCTCCTGGCAGTAGGCGTGGCTTACATCGTCGCCGGCCCCGATGATCGCGTCGTAGAGATCGCGCACGAAGGTGGGCTCGATCCAGTCGTCGGCGTCGAGGAAGACGAGGTAGTCCGCCCGGTGTCGCTGCGCCTCGAGCGCTCCGCGATTTCGGGCGGCGGGCAATCCCCTGTTGTCCTGGCGCACGACCGTGACGGCGTCGCTTTCGAGCGCGAGGCACGTCCGCGGCGTCGAGCCGTCGTCGGACCCGTCGTCGACGATGACCACATGGATGTCGGCGTCGCGCTGCCGAAGGCACGAGCCGACCGCTGCGGTCACGAACGCGCCGTGGTTGTAGCAGGGGATCACGATCGAGACGATGGGTGTGCTCACGGGTGCTCCGGGCCCGCGTGCGGCGTGCGGACGGCGTGGGCCTCGCGCCTCGACGGCGCCCTCCCGGCGGGCGGCGACCCTCCGGGCCGCACAAGGATATGCCGACGCGCCCCTCGGCGGGTCGGCTGTCCCGGCCAATAATGCACACATGGAACGCAGATCCTTCTGGAGTTTCGCAGCCCGGATGATGCGCTACCGGTGGCTCCTGCTGACGGCGGTCCTGTGCGCGCTGGTCTCGGCGGGCGGACTGGGCGCGGGCTTCCTGGGCGTCAAGCCGGTGCTGGAGATCGTCGTCGGTGAGCCGCTGCTCGACGACGCGGGCGAGCGCCTTCTCAAGGCGGACGGCACGCTGGCCGAGCGCGATCTTGCCTACTTCGCCCATCAGTTCAACTCGATCGCGCCCTCGGCGCTGGTCGTGCCAGAGGAGTGGCTTGCGCGGTTGCCCACCGGCGAGTTCACCGCGGTGATGTGGATCATGGTCGGGCTTGCCGGGCTGACGCTCATGGGCGGGGCGGCGAACTTCGGCCACCAATATTTCGCGCTCACCGTCGTCCATCGGACGATCACGAACATCCGGCGCGAGTCGTTCCACAACGTCATCCGCCAGCCGCTCAAAAACGTCCTGGCCGACGGGACGTCAGACACGGTGAGCCGAATCGTCAACGACTCGAACGCGTTGATGACCGGATTCACCGCCCTGGTCTCAAAGTCGCTGGCGCAGACGAGCAAGGGGATGGCGGCGTTCATCGCGGCCCTGATCATCGACTGGAGACTGCCCGTCGCGGTCGTGCCGATGTCGATCATTCTGTACATCATCATTCGGCGACTGGGCAAGCGTATCCGGCGTGCGTCGCGATCGGCGCTGCAATCTCAGAGCAGGCTGCTCGGCGCGACGAATGAGGCCTTGCAGGGCCTGCGGGTTGTGAAGGTGCACACGACCGAGCGGTACGAGGCGGGACGGTTTCATCGGTTGAACAAGCAGGTCATGCGCCAGCTGCTCCAGGCGCGGACGGCGCGGGCGCTGTCGAGCCCGCTGGTCGAGGTCCTGTCGGTGCTGGCGCTGGGCGCGGTGACGATTGTGGCGACGAAGCTGATTCTGACGGGGTTTCTCGAGCCGGCGAACTTCGCGGTTTCCATCGCGGCGCTCTTTGCCGCCGGCGCGTCGCTCAAGCCGCTCGCCGGGCTGTACAACGACATACAGGCGGCGGAGCCGGCGGCCCGTCGCCTGGCCGAACTCCTCGAGCGCGACCCCGAGCCGGGCCACGCCGCCGGGATGCCCAAGCTTCCCCGGCACGAGAAGTCGATCCGGTTCGAGCAGGTGACGTTTACGTATCCCAGGGCTCCGATCCCGGCGATCAAGAACATCGATCTGCTGATCCAGCACGGCGAGACGGTGGCGATCGTGGGGCCCAATGGCTCGGGCAAGACCACGCTGCTGGCGCTCGTGCCCAGGCTGTTCGATCCTGACGAGCCGACCGACGGCGAGGCGCACGGGCGCGTGCTGCTGGACGGGCGCGACATCCGCGATTACTCGGTGCGCTCGCTTCGGCGTCAGATCGGCGTGGTCACGCAGGAGACGATCCTGTTCAGCGGGACAATCCGCTCCAACATCGCCTACGGCGCGGAGGGCGTGACGGAGGAGAAGATCGTACGGGCCGCCACTCGGGCCCGCGCCCACGAGTTCATCGAGAAGATGTCCGGCGGGTACGACACGATCGTGGGCGAGCAGGGGCTGACGCTCTCGGGAGGTCAGCGGCAGCGGCTGGCCATCGCGCGCGCGGTGCTGCGCGACCCGGCGATCCTGATCCTCGACGAGGCCACGAGCATGATCGACGCCGACAGTGAGGCGAAGATCGCCGAGGCCATCGCCGACTTCAGCGACGGCCGAACCTGCCTCATCGTCGCGCACCGTCTCAGCACCGTGGTCAACGCGGACCGCATCATCGTGATGGACCAGGGCGAGATCGTCGACGAGGGCACGCACGAGCAGCTGCTGGACCGGTGCGAGACCTACCGGCTGATCGCGCGGACGCAGCTGGTCCGCGGCGCCCCGGTCGAGTGAACACAACGCCCCCGCGGGTTGAGGAGACGCGCGTGCGCAAGCCCGGAACCGATGAGAACAACGTGCAGATGACCGACGTCGTGTGCGATTTCTGCCGCAGCGAATGGACCGACGAGCGCCCCATGGTCGAGGGGCACCGGGGCAGCACCATCTGCGGGAAATGCCTCGCGACCGCGTACATGAGCGTCGTGCTCAACGACGACAACACCGCCCCAACCGGCTTCACCTGCACGCTGTGCCTCGAGCAGCGCGACGACGCGGGTTGGCAGAGCCCGGCCCACGACGAGGCGGTCGTCTGCCGACGCTGCATCAAACAGTCGGCCGGTGTGCTGCACAAGAGCGACGAATACAACTGGTCCAAACCAATCGGGTGAGGCACGGCCTTACGGTGCCTGTTTTTCGCACGGGCGCCCGCTGCGGTCCTCGCCGACGCTCATGTCTCGATCCGATCGCGCGTCAGACGGATGAGCTCCGGGGTGTGGGTCGGCCCGTTGTTGATGCCCGGGCAGGTGCGGGCCGCCTTGCGCCAATCCCGCTCGGTGTGCAGGTTTTCTTTCCAGAACGGCCAGGTTCGGCACTGGAGCGGACGGTCGGAATAGAGCGAGCAGACCGCCTTGCCCGGGACCGCCGAGCGATCGAGAAAGACGCAGTCGTACCCGAATTCGGTTTTGACCTCGCGGAGCGAGCGGCCCTCGGGCGTGTCGCGCGTGTAGCGCTGGTGGAACACGCGCTGGCTGACGCCGAGTCGAGCCGCCATCGCCCCGGCCTCGTCGGGCGTGAACATCACGTACCCCGTGGGCCCGGTGCAGCAGTTGCCGCACATCGTGCACTCGAACCGCAGCCCGGGCTCGCCGGTGCGCTCGTCCGGCCGATCGAACCAGTCCTGGCGGCTCACGGCGAGCTGGTCCCGACATATTGGAACACCACGAGTGTCTGGTCGTCATCGCGTGTCATGCGCTTGGTGTGTTCGTAGAGGGCTGCGTGGACGTGGTCGACGATGCAATCCGGATCACCGCCACACTCGGTGAGTGCGGCGTCGAGGCGTTCGATCCCGAACATCTCGCGCTGGTCGTTGAAGGCCTCGGTGATGCCGTCGGTGTAGAGCACGACGGTGTCGTTGTGCTTGAGCTCGATGCACGCGGAGCAGGCGCTGTAGTCGATAAAGACGCCAAGGGGAATGGTGCTGGCGCCGTCGAGCGAACGAACGACGCCGGTCCGGCCGTCCTTCAGCCGGGGCGGATTGTGCCCGCTGCGCGCGTAGGTGAGGGTCGCGCCGCTCTGCGCGTTCGGCGCCGGGTCGTAGACCGCGAAGAACGCGGTGACAAACTTTCCGTCGATCCCGGCCCCGTGCAGCCGATCGTTGGTGTACCTGAGAATGTCGTCCGGGGTGGCGCCGGATCGATCGTGGACATAGCCGTGCAGAATGGCGCGGAGCATGGCCATGACAGTGGCGGCCCCGGCGCCGTGGCCGGCGACGTCGGCGATCACGATCCCCCACGTCCCGTCGCGGAACTCGAAGAAGTCGTAATAGTCGCCGCCCGCCTCGTTGCTGGTGAGATAGCTGGTCGCGATCTCGAGCCCGGGGATGTCGGGCGTCTTCGAGGGCAGCAGCGACCTCTGAACACGCGCCACTTCCTCGAACTGTGCCCGCAGCTGCTCGTTCAGCTCCTTCTCTCTCTTGATCGCCAGCACCTGCCGCGTCACCGTCCCCACCAGCGACCCGAGCAGGAACCCGTGGTCCACCTTTTCAAGATCGAACCCTTCCGGATCGCGGACGAAGCTGATCGCCCAGTTGGTGGGCTCGCCGTTGTCGAAGTGCGGCGAGGCCAGGCACGACCCCATGTCCTTGATCAGGTCGCCCAGCGCCGGGTCGTCGGGGATATCCAGGCGCCGGATGAGCAACGGATCGCCGTGCTCGATGATCGTCCCGATCAGCCCGCCGGTGTGCGTCGGTATCCGGTCCCAGTCCGCCCAGGGGTCGTCATCACTGAGGCTCTGCATGCCGGTTTCGCCCAACATGCGGAACTTTCGGGTGACCTTGTACCGGCCCGGTTCCAGGCCGCGCACGGAGACGGCGATGTACAGATCGCTGGGACGCACCCGCCGCAGGTACGGCGCGAACTCGATCAGAACCTCGCGCGGATCGCCCGCCCGGCTCACGCGACGCAGCATCTCCGTGATCGAGTCGATGTTCTCGTTCTGACGCAGATCGATGATTTCCACGGTCACATTGTAGTGAACTTATCGCCGGCTGCAATGCTTGCACGAACGCCCGGCGAACGGTGGGTTATTCGCCCTGACAGGCCCTCTCGACGGTGTCGGCCCGGCGGGCGGAATCCGCCACCTGACGCTCCAGCTCGCCAAGAACCCGCGTCCGCCTTTCCGCCGTCGCCAGCAGCGGGAGGTTGACGAGCACCATCCACCGCGCGGCACGCACAGCGGCGTCGGCCAGCACCGCTGCGATCGCCAGATCCCCGCGAAGATTGCGGTTGCTCATCCCGCACAACGACTCGAAGAGTCGGAGCAGATTCGTGCAGGTAGCCACGACCGCCAGCGGCGGGGTGATGGCCCCCTCCGCAGCCGACGACAGCCTCGCCGCACGCGAGGGATCCTTCTTGTCGAGCTTGAACACGTCGCTGAGGGCGGCGTAGGCGGCGGCGTCCTCGGACGCCAGCTCCAGCAGGACGACGCGAGCCCTGGCCAACTCCGACCCGGCACGATCGAGGCTCTCGGCGTGCTCGGCCAGGCTCTTTCGGCCGACGGAAAACGACACCACCATCCCGCCCAGAGCCGCCGCCAGAGCGCCGACCGCCGCAGCCACCGCCCCACCGCCCGGCGTGGGCGACCGAGCCGACACCGACTCGAGCAGTTCAGCGAAACTCTGTGAGGCC
>JADFOF010000456.1 GCA_022563015.1 Planctomycetota bacterium | reverse complement strand
GTGTACGAGCGGTGTCGTGCCCAGTACCTGGCCACGCCGGCCGGGCACCCACACCGTGACGTCCCGGACTCCGAGCCGATCTACGCGGCGATCCGCGCCGGCGAGGACCCGGACGAAGTAATCGCAGCACTCTGGCGCGAACGCCATGCCAACGACCCGCGAGATTTGTTGTACGCCGCCGCACGAGAAGGCCGATGAAACGCAATTGTGAGCTTCCAGCTTCTCTCACTCCGACCAACGCCGCATGTGCCGCTGAGATCGTGAGCGCGCTAGTCGCGTTTCAGTCGGAGCACGGGGTTATGGGACCCGTCGACCCGCGTGAAGAGCTGGAGCGGCATCAAGCTGAGTGTGAGTACCGGCAGGACTACATCAGCAGGCGCCCTGCGCCCCAGGTCTCGCACCCCGACGAGCCTCACGCTCCGTCCCAGACTCAGGCCCCCCAGGCCCCAGCTCCTCGCTATCGGACATGGGCCGGGAAAACGGTTCGAGAGGTGTCCCCACGTGGGGATGTCGATCGCGCTACGTGGGTAGCGGCGCAGGCTACCGCGATGTATGCCGCCGATTGGCTGGGCATCGAGCGCCCCGATGTCGTCTTCTTCGCGAGTGATGGCCCCGAGCCGCCGGCCTGGGGCATCTTCAATCCCGCCTACCCCGATTACGAGGTGTGGGTCTGGCATGCGCTCACTCCGGCAAGGGCGGCGAAGGTCACCGCCCATGAGATCGCGCATCTGCGCCAGGCTCTCGCAGGGTACGTATTCCCGGAGGACGAGGACGGCAGGGAACCGTTTGAAGCCGCGGCGGATCGGTTCGCCTATGACTTCTTGGCCCGTTTCACGCCGGCGTTACAGCGCTGCCTTCGGACGTGGGCATGAAGCAGGCAAAGCTCCTCGGCGTAAGGCGGGTGTCACGGATTTCGCGAGTCGGGCTCGCGAAGCCCCGGAGACAGGCGGGCCACGCCGCCGGATCTGGGCGCGCGTCAGCCTCGAAGCGGGGCCGGAGAGCGCCCGGAGCGAAGTGGACGTGGGGTTCCACGTGAGAGTCGAGAAGACGCAAGTGGGGCGTTGCCCCGGAAAGGATGCGACGTGATGGTCACGCAGACGAAGCAGCGGAGGAAGGGGTGGGTAGTCGACGGGTGCGAGTGCGGCTGTGCGCCGCTCACTCGGAAATCCTACACCCCACACGAGCTGTTGGACGAGGGCCTGGTGGTCTTCCCCAAGAGCGAGCCCGCGGAGCCACCGACCAAGGCCGAGATCGAGGCCCAAGAGGTCCTCGACGCAGTCCTGGCCGAGCGGGGGAAGATCGCTCGGGAGCTCGTGGCGAACAGCGCTGCGCTCACCAAGCGGCGGCGGGGCCCGATGGTGATCTACCCGCCCGGGTACGTCGACCCAGCCCAGGGTCAAGAGGACGACCTGGAGCGCGTGCGCGGCGTCCTGATGCGGGCGTTCGAGGAGTTCCACGAGCCCGAGGGGCGTGCCCGGGTCGAAGTGAACCGGCTCGCTGGGCTTCGCGGCGAGCGGGCCCGCGTGGCGCGGCGGCGGGAGTCGGAAGAAGCGGGTGCGGCGGTCGCGGCGGCACGTGAGGTGAGCCGGCGCGGATCGCTAGACCGCGTCCTCGGCCGGCGGTAGCTCGGTAACCGGGTCAGTGGGGGCTGCCTCCTTGGCAGCCCCCCGGAAGGAAGGCCTCAAATGACGGATCACGGTTTGGCCACTGATCCTGCCGAAGTCATGAAGAGCGTCCGCGACACGCTCGATCTCATGGCGTCCACCGCCGTCGATCTCAGGGGCTCGGCGGAGGCCGTTCAGCGAGCCGCAGTGAGGTACGGAGCGGTCGAGGAGCAGGATGCGGCCGATCGGGTAACGGGCGCTGCCGATGCGGTGCTGGCGGGCCTCGGGCGAGTCGATCGCCGCAACCTCGATCAACTCGGTGAGGACTTCTGCAAGCTGCACGCCGCCATCGAATCACTCGTGGGACTAAGCGAAACTCCCCACCGCTCGGGGTAGGCGAGGAAGGAAGGGCGAGGCATGGCATTCGGACAAGAGCTAGAGATCCTGATCAGGATGAGGC
>JADFOF010000455.1 GCA_022563015.1 Planctomycetota bacterium | reverse complement strand
CTTCACCACCTTGCCCGTCACCTTCGTATCCGGGTCCGGGTACTCGTACGCCGTCGATGGGCGCCGTTTCGCCCCGTTGTCGGCGATCCACAGGTACTCCGTGCCGCCCTCGTTCACCAGCGTGATGCCGTGGGTGTCGGCGCAGTCACTGGGCCAGGACCGCAGGAAATTGCCCTCCCGGTCGAACACCTGCACGATCGGGTCGTCCTGATGGCCCGCGTAGACCTCGCCCGTCCCGCTCACCGCGATGCCATATGCGACCAGCCCGTCCTGGCGCTCTCCGTATCCGGTGTCTTCGCCCAATCCTCTATCCACTCGTAGGTATTGTCGCCAGTCCCAATGCGCATCTTGTATCTCCTGCAGGTGGTGGGGGCCGCGTTCATTCTGGCAAAGGTCCTGCGTAATGTCGATGCCAGCGCGGCAGCTTTGACTTCATCGGAATAGTCGTTGGGGACCTGGCACCCCGGCAGTGGCATGACCTCTAGGGGGAGTGCAGAGGGGCGCAGCCCCTTTGCCGGGGTATCACAGGTGTCCCAATATTCATTACCTTCTTTCCTTGTCGTTTCGAGTCGCATGGATCACGGTGTATAGGGTCCAAGTTTCGGGAACGTGCGACTGTCGCACGTTCTCAAGCGGGTGTGCAGAGGGGCGCAGCCCCGTTGCCGGGGTATCACAGGTGTCCCTCACATAAACATATATTTTTTACTTTTGGGGGAGGGGAGGGGTGAAAAAACTTCCCGGGAGGACTAGGGCTCAGACCATCGCGCCAAGGCTACGTGACGGTTCAGTCCTCGACCACGAAGTGGAACGCCACCGGACACACTACTAAAAACACCGCGTCGAAGGCCGCCATCAGCGGCAGCCACGCCGCAAGGTCCGTCAGCTCCTGCTCGCGCAGCACCAGCCCCGTCGTCTCCACGGCGGCGATGATGATGGGCACCGCCGCCGGCAGGAACAGCAGCGGCAGCATCACCTCCCGAGCCCGCGTACTCACGGCCATCGCCGAGAACAAAGTGCCTATGGTGGAGATCCCAAGCGTGGCCAGCAAGACGATGGGCAGCATTAGACTGCTGAACAAGAGCTCGGGATGGACGGCGCGCGACAGCGGCAGGGCGGGAATGCGGCCGAGGAACTCCAGCCCCGGCCCGGCGAGCAAGCCGACGACTATGACCAGCGGCACCGCCGGCAGGCGCAGCCGCCACGCCAGCCATTGCGTGCCGAGCCCGAGTACGAGGATTGCGGTCAGCTCCAGCAGGTCCGCTGCGTACAAGTTCAGGCTCCGACAGTCGCTCGGCGCGAACACGCCGCGACGAGCGTTGTAACCCTTCGTGGATGGGCGTACCAGTGGGCAGGCGAGGGGGATTCGCTCCGCCGCGTGCAGGCACCCGATTTCGCGGTCGTGTTCGATTCACACGCAAGCCGCCGATAGAATGAATCCAGTGGATGCGTTTGACGTCATCCGAAAAGACGTGCGGATCGACGAGCTGATTCGACGGCTGGCACCCGGTCAGGGGCCGGTTTCCGCCGAAGGCTTGTGGGGGTCTTTTGCGCGTATTCTGGCGGGGATCGTTGCGGATCGGGCGCGGCGTCCCTTGCTGCTCATCACGGCGCACAACGACGAAGCTGACGACTGCCGCGACGACATCGAGACCGTGACGGGGACCGCGCCCGATTTGCTGCCTGCGTTGGAAACACTGGCGGGCGAGGAGGTCGAGGCCGACGAGCTGGTCGGGGAGCGGCTGCGGCTGTGCATCGGGATGGAGCAGGGAGCGGGGAACGGGGAACGGGGATCGAAGGATGCGCCCCCGCGCTGCATCGTCGCGTCGATTCAGTCGTTAATGCAGCCGGTCCCGTCGCCGGCGGCGATCGAGGCCCAGTCGCTATTGATCGAAGTGGGGCAGACGCTCGATCCGGACCAACTCGTTCGGCGGCTCGACGAGCGCGGCTGCCAGAAATGCGACCAAGTCGAAGTGCCCGGCGACTTCGCCCGCCGCGGGGGCATCGTCGATGTTTTTTCCAACGCACACACCGACGCGCTGCGAGTGGAGTTTTTCGGCGACGAGGTCGAGT
>JADFOF010000454.1 GCA_022563015.1 Planctomycetota bacterium | reverse complement strand
GCCCCCCACCCGTGCGACAATCCACCCGCCCCGTGCGCAAAGATCGGCAGCCCCACCAGTCCCAGCAGCACATACACGAGCATGCTCACCATCCCCAGCCGACCGCCAAGCGTCAACGCGCACAGCATCACCGGCAGCGTCTGCATCGTGATCGGGATGCCGTACGGCGGGAGCGCGACCGAAACCTGCGCCGCCAGCGCCGTCAGCCCCGCGAACCCCAGAACCCCCGCGATCCGCAGCTTTCGAGCCCCGATCCGCTCGACTCGCTCCCACTGCATCGCCGATGTTCCGACCAATCCGCTCATCCGTGGTGCTCCTCGCGTCGATGTCAGGTCACTGAGGCCGCGGACTGTAGCATGACTCGTCCAGCCCGTCCCCAGCCGACGGACGACCCTTCACCCATGACCCGATCGACGCCAACCCCGCCCGGATCCGTCGGCCTGCTCGGGTACGGTCACTTCGGCCGCGCCCTCGCCGAACTCCTCCTCGACGCCGACCTCTCCGTCCACGCTCTTGATCCCGTCGCCCCGGTTCCGGGCGAACTCCGCGCCGCATCGTTGGCCCAACTCGCCCGGCGCTGCGATCTCATCATCCCAGCCGTCCCCATCGCCGCGTTCCACGCAGCCCTTGCCGATCTTCGCCCGCACCTCACACCGGACCATCTGGTCCTCGATGTCGCGAGTGTCAAGCGACCCTCGATCGACGCCATGACGAGTCTGCTGGGGGCCGACATCCCCTGGATTGCCACCCACCCGCTCTTCGGCCCCGCAAGCATCGCGCGTGGCGAGACACCGCTCCGCGCCGTCGTTTGTCCCAATGACCTCCACCCGGCCGCGGCCGCCCGCGCCCGGTCCTTCTACGAGCGTCTGGGCTGCGAGGTCACGGAACAAGACGCCGACGACCACGACCGCCTGATGGCCGACACGCACGCGATGGCGTTCTTTATCGCCAAAGCCATGCTTGCGATGGGGGCTGGGCAAAGCGACAAACCCACGCCGCCCTCATTCGCCGCCATGAACCGTATTTGCGCATCGATCCCTCGGCAAATTGATGGTCGGTGACTTTGCCGCCGCCCACCGAGTTGGGGAATCGATGCCGTCACATCGGTCGCCTATGTTACAATCTGGCGATACGGATAAAAGGAAGGACATCATAATGACGCTCAGAATCAACGACGAGGCACCGAACTTCACCGCACCAGCGTGCTTCTTTCAGTTCGGTATTCGAATCAGGCCTGATCGCGAACAAGTTTCACCATTTGAAAAGGAGACCGACATGCGAAGTTCAATCTGTTGCGGCACGTTCATGGGCGGAGAAATCGAACCGGGAACATTCCACGAGCAAATAACGCGAGATCCAAAGGACGAGGATGTCGATCCGTCCACGGGTGAGAGCAACGGGCCCGACACCGCCGACTCGTTCCCCGTGCACGCACGGACCTGCATGGAAGCTGCTCGCCTTCGTAAGGCTGCGCTGTGGATCGGGATGTACCGAGGCGGGAGAGCCGGGGAGGTGATCCACTGGGTGCCCGATGTCACACCCGCGTGCTACCAGTGCATCTGCGGCGCACGCTACCAGGCGTTCTCGCAGGGTGGAACCAGGATCTCAAGCGACGGCGGCACGATCCTGGATCTCCATCTCGTCGACGCGGTCGCCGGCCAGATCGCGGTCGGCATCCTCACGCGCGGCGCCGACAACCGGATGGGAAGGCTGATCGGGCAGCTGGGCAACCGGAACCTGCTCCAGATCAAGCTCGACCCCGAGTACCGGCTCGGCGACAAGGACATCTTCCGCAACTACCTCGGCGATCACCCCGCCAACTTCTCGTTCACAACGATCGCCCTGCCCATGGACCCCGAGCCCGACTGCCCCAACTGCGCGGCGGCAACGGCTTTGAGTGCCGGAGCATAGTCCCATGAGGTTGATTCTCAGGAGAACGCAGACCCGCGATCCACGCGGCCGAACGCTGGCGACGCAGTCCGAACGTCTCACGGACGATGGCAACGGGCGTGTTCAGGTTACCGAGACCCGCAGTGCCGTCTGGTGCCCGGGCTGCCGCAGGCCGGTCAA
>JADFOF010000453.1 GCA_022563015.1 Planctomycetota bacterium | reverse complement strand
AGTGGCGCTACATCTACGCCATCCAGAATCAGACCTCCGACCGCAGCGCGTCGTCGCTGACGATCAACTTCCCCGACGGCACGGAAATCACCAATGTCAACTTCAACGATGTCTCTTATCACTCCGGCGAGCCCTTCGACGGCACCGACTGGAAAATCGAGCTCACCAACAGCAGCCTGGCCTGGTCCAGCCCGCAAACGCACGCTCAGAACCAGAACGCCAACGCCCTGCGCTGGGGCACCGTCTACACGTTCTGGTTCGATGCCAAACTCGGGCCGACGACTCAATCCGCTGCGACCATAGGCCTGTTCAAGCCCGGCTCGCCGACGTCATTGAATGTCACGCTCCCCGCACCCGGGTGCTACGCGGACTGCGATCCCAATGGCGTGCTCGACATCTTCGACTTCCTCTGCTTCCAGAACAGCTTCGTGCTCGGCGAGCCGTACGCCTGCGAATGCGATCCCGACCCGGTCTGCGACATCTTCGACTTCCTCTGCTTCCAGAACGCTTTCGTGAGCGGGTGTAACAAGTAGGGGTGTCACCGGGAGCACGCATCGGCCACGAGCAATGGTGCGCAGCGTTTTTCCAGCGCCCCGCGAGCGCATCGGGCTGAACATCCTGTCCTTCCGTGCGTTCAGCCCCTCGGCGCTCGGCCCGCAGCGATCGACGTGTTCGTCAGTCTGTCCACCAGTCGAAACCTGGAGTACCTGCTACCGCCGGCCGGTCCGCTCGGCGATTCGCTCGCGGCATGACGCGAGCGCCTCGCGCGTGATCTGGACCATCCGGGCGCCGGGCTGCATGAGTCCACCGTCGATCATGGAATCGAGCTGGTCGGCGGCCTGCAGATAGAGCCGCTCGGCGGATCGCAATCCCGCCAGCTGCCGCGTTTCCGCCTCGATGGCTGCCGTCTCGGTCAGGTCGGCCAGCTTGAGAAGCCCGACGACGAGATCGGACCGGTGGCGTCGCGTCGGGTCCGTGCGGACGAGCGTCTGGCGGATCTGGAGCGAGCGTGTGAACGCCTCCGAGGCCTCGCCGAGCAGGCCCATCGCATCCTGGACCGTGCCCACCTTGTTGAAGGCGATCGCAAGATCGCGCTGCGCCTCGACACTGGCGATGATCTCGTCCAGAGGGCGGCCGGAAACCTAATCCATCACGTAGTACCACGACCCGTCCGGCGTCGATCCGCTGTCATGGATCTTGACGATGTTGGGATGGTCGAGCTGGCCGAGGATCTGCACCTCGCGCTCGAACCGGGCCCGTCCGGCCGATCCCGCGTGCGCCCCGCCGTGCATGAGCTTGATCGCCACCCATCGCTTCGTCGTCATCTGAATCGCGAGGTACACCACACCCTGCCCGCCGCGGTGGATCTCGCGGATCAGCTCGTAGCCGGCGGCTCAGCGCTCACCAACTATTCCGCCGCCAACAGGATCCTGACGGGTGGCGTGTACGACCTCGCCGGCCAGCGGCGTTTCGACGGTGCAGACATCACGAACATCGACGCCTCGGTCACGCTCGACGGCCTCGGTTCGTCTTTGACCGATGAGGTCGGAGCGAACGGCCTGCGAAACCTCGACACGATCTCCGCCGGCGGCCGGCTTGCCCTCCTGAGCGGTCGCGACCTGACTGTTCCCGGCGGCATCGCGCACAGCGGCGTCATTCGCGTGGGCGCCAAGGGCGGAGATCAGAGCGTTCTCGACATCGCGACCGACCTCATCCAGACCTCCGGCGATGTCATACTCGAAGGCGGACGAGTCACAACCGGATCCGCATACACGCTCGTTGCCGGCAGCCTCAAGGGCAGCGGCTCCGTCGATAGCGAGATGTTCACCTCCGGCGTTGTTGCGCCGGGCGCATCGGCCGGCTTCCTCGACTTCGAACGCAATTACACGCAGCTGATCGGCGGCGACGTGCAGATCGAGATCGGCGGACTCGTGCCAGGGATCGAGCACGATCTCATCGCCGTCCGCGTGCTGATGCAGTTCGACGGCGGTGTGGCCGGCACGCTCGACATCCAGGTCATCGGCACATTCATGCCACAACTCCTCGACGTCTTCCAGATCATCCGGTACG
>JADFOF010000452.1 GCA_022563015.1 Planctomycetota bacterium | reverse complement strand
CGGAGCATGTCGTCGGCGCTCGCCCCTGTGGCCACCGCCGCGGCGGCCGCGGCGAGCATCGCGTTCTGTGCGTTGTGTGCGCCCGGGACGCGCAGAGCGAGGTCCGGCGCACAGCCGTCCGCCAATCCATGCGGCCCGCTCGTGTGAACGCCCTCGTTCGCGGTGAACGGGAGATCCGGCCCGCCCAGCAGGGCGAAATCCCCCGGAAACTGATGATCGAGTAGGCGCTGCTTGCTTCGCCTGTAATGCTCGACCGTGCCGTGCCAGTCGAGGTGGTTCGGGCTGAAGTTCGTGACCACGGCGATGTGCGGCGACCATTGGCCGAGCCAGTGGAGCATGGCGCTGGACAGTTCAAGCACAACCCAGTCGTCGCCGGCGATGTCACCGAGCGTATCGAGCAGCGAGCCGCCAATGTTGCCGCCCAGATGCACCCGAGCACCTGCATGCGTGAGCGCGTGGGCGATCATCGCCGCGGTCGTGCTCTTGCCGGCCGTGCCCGTGACACCGATCGTGCGCAGCCGCGTCGGCAGACGCTCGATCAACAGAGCGATCTCCGTCGTGACGGGTACGTGTGCAGCGGCGGCGGCGCGGAGAAAGCGGTCGTCCCAAGGCCTGGGGACGGCCGGGTTGGCAACGACCAGATCGCACGTCGTGAAGTCGCTCACGTTGTGCCCGCCGAGGCGCAGCCGCACCGCGCCCGAATCGACGAGGTCCGCGATCGAGGCGAGCGTGTCGGCCAGGTCAGGCTCGCCCAGCCGGTCGGTGAGGAGCACGTCGGCGCCGGCGTGGGCCAGGAATCGTGTCACGCCGATCCCGCCGCCAGACCGTCCCACCCCCATGACGGTGACGCGCTGACCGGCGAGGTCATCCATGAGCGACCCGGACCGGCGGACGCGCGGGGTCGGGCAGCGCGAGTTCGCGGCGGATGTCGTTGATGTAGAGTTCGAGCAGGCGGAGCGCCTCGGGGCCGGGCACGCCATCGCCCACCGGACGCCCGTCGACGTGCGTCACCACCGAGACGAAAGAGGTCGTGCCGCAGACCATCACTTCCGACGCCGAGGCGAGCTCATCCACGCCCACGGCCCGCTCGACGATCGCCGGTTCGAGTTCCAGCAGCCTGGCGCGAGTGACGCCGGCGAGGATCGGCACGCTGTCCAGGCTCGGTGTCACCAGCTCCGTCGAGCCGTCCGCGCGTGGCAGGGCGAGAATCACGTTCGAGCTGGTGGCTTCGGCAAGGAGCGGCCCCCGGGCGAGCAGCGCCTCGTCGGCACCGGCAGCGTGCCCCTCCAGCGCCGCCATGATGTTGCCCAGGAGCGAGATCGACTTGATGCGACCATTGAGCCACCGTTGGTCCTCGCAGACCTGAACCCGCAGCGTCTGGATCTGCGAGCCGCACTGGTCGATCGAGCCCTGCTCCACGCACATCGCGAAGACGGTCGGGCGTGTCGGCCCGTCGGGGATGCGCGATCGCGGCTCGGCCCCCGGCAGCGGCGCACCCCGCGTGTACTGCACATAGATGAATGCGTCCGGGAGGTCATTCTTTCGGGCCAACTCCTCGCACAGCCCCTCCAGCGAGTCGGCGTCCGCGTCGATGCCCGTCGCTGCAAGACCCCGCGCCAGTCGCTCGACGTGCTTCGGGCCGCAGTAGACCCGCCCCGCGAACGTCCGCAGCCCCTCATACACGCCGTCGCCGAACAGAAACCCACGGTCCAGGACGCTGATCCTGGCCTCCTCCACGGGCACAAACTCGCCATTGAGATAAACGATCACGCCCAAGCGTATCGGCCAATCGGGCGGCGGTCGATCACATCAGCCAGATCGGGTCCACATCCACGGCGGTCTGTGCATCGCTCTTGACCAGCCCGGCCGCGCGGAGCGCTCGCAGCGGCTCGAGCAAGTCCGCCGCGGTCGGGGCGATCATTTCAATCGCGATCCGGTGCATCCCCGCGATCCGCTCGATCGGCGCCGGCATCGGACCGATCACGCGCACCTGCGAGCCAGCGACGGCCCGGAGGCGCTCGGCGAGCACGGCGGCACGGGACGTCGCCGCATCTCGCTCGCGGTCTCGCAC
>JADFOF010000451.1 GCA_022563015.1 Planctomycetota bacterium | reverse complement strand
GCCACGGCAGATTCCGCGACCGTGCGGTCCGACCCGACGGCTCGATTGTCGATGTCGCGTTCGTCCACCGCCGGCTCTCGATCATCGACCACGCCGGCGGCCACCAGCCAATGATCCTGGGACCCTCCAACAGAGCCCCTCGCGCAAGCGGAGGGTCCTCTTGCGACCCACCTGACGCGCTATCCCCCACCTCCACCAACCTCCTCACCTCCCCACCCTACCAACAAACCTGCAACCACACACTCATCCCCTGCCCATGCTGCGGCGAACACACACTCGCAGTGGTCTTCAACGGCTGCATCTACAACCATAGAGAACTGCGCCGGGAACTCGAAGCGGCTGGGCACGTCTTTACAACGGATCACTCCGACACCGAGGTGCTCGTGCACGGGTGGCGTCAGTGGGGCGCAGATGTCATCGACCATCTCGACGGCATGTACGCGGTTGCGATCTGGGACGCTCAGTCGTGTTCGCTTGTTGTCTTCCGTGATCCGTTCGGCGAGAAACCTCTTTATACGCTCAACGATGACCCGCGCGATCCGCACGACATTGCCTTCGCCAGCACTCCCGCCGCTCTTGTCCGATTGCAATATGCCAGCGATCTCGGAACGCCCGGAGTCCAAGATGCGAGACACGTCGCGGGCTGGATCCAGTTCGGCTGGGCGCAGGGCTTCACCACGCTCAGAGGAATCACGGGTGAGGTTGCCGGCATGGCAAGAAGCCTAATCTCGGCCAAAACGCACACCACGAGCGACGACGACGAGACTGCTCCCGAATTATCGAGCGGTTCTCGGTGGCTCACATTCATGAACGATCTCAACGGACGACCGACGCTGGACGCGGTCGATCACGCGCTGCGAGAAGCGGTCCATTCGCGGATCGAAGCCGATGTCCCGATCGGGTGTTTTCTCAGCGGCGGCATCGACTCGGCGCTGGTCACTCGCTATGCCGCTGAAAAGGTCCATGACCTCACGGCCTTCACCGTGCGCATGCCGTCAGCAGTCTACGACGAATCGGAGGCAGCCAGGCAAACCGCGGCATGTCTCGACATCCGGCACGAGATCCTCGACTGCCAGGCGAGGCCGGCGTCTGATCTCGTCGAACTGATTCACGAACTGGGCCTGCCGTTCGGCGACAGCTCGCTTCTGCCATCGCTGTGGGTCAATCGAGCCGCACGGCAAACGTTCAAGGTCGCGCTGACGGGCGATGGCGGCGATGAACTTTTCCTCGGCTACGACAGACACCGAGCACTCGCGCTGCTCAGCATACTCAGCAGGCTTCCCGCGCCGCTGAGGAGAACGCTTGCAAACCACGTGTCGCCCGGTCGATCACCCCGTTCCATCCGTACGCGCGCATCAAGACTCCTCGCAGCCGCCGGGTATAGAGGATACAAAGAACTCACGGCGATCTTCCCCACGCCGATGCTCGACGCGCTCGGCTTTGATCCGTCAACGCCGCACCATGACGGGCTGACAACTCCCTCGCACGGTTCTTTGGGCCGCACCGTCGCGCTGCGCTTTGACAGGGCTTTTTACCTCCCCGAAGACCTGCTCCGCAAGTCGGACACAGCCTCGATGCACGTGGCGCTGGAGGCCCGCGCCCCGATGCTCGCGCGAGGTATCGTCGAGCAGGTCATCAACGCGAGCGTTAGCTCCCTCATGCCCAACGGTCAGCGCAAGGGGCTGCTGCGCCGGGTCGCCCGCAGGTACTTCCCGCCCGAGATCGTGGACCGACCCAAGATGGGCTTCGCCATTCCGATCGGCGACTGGTTCCGAAACGACTTCGGCTCCATGCGACAACTGCTCTACGACCACCTTGAATCCTCCGAGCCTTTCGGCCCAGATGCACTCGGCATCAACGGCATGATCAACATGGATTTCGTCCGACGCATGCTCCGCGAGCACGACGCGGCGGGCGAAAAGTCGCTCTGGCCCTGGCACGGCCGCGACCACTCGCAGCGCCTCTACATGCTCCTGGTCATGTCGATCTGGGCGAAATGGCTCGGTGGTCTCGGGCGGACAGGCGATTAGCAGCGCGCGGGAAACTGAGGCCTCTCGTGTGCCAGGTCTGCCCCGC
>JADFOF010000450.1 GCA_022563015.1 Planctomycetota bacterium | reverse complement strand
GGTGTATCCCCTTACGTATTGTCACCGCACCGGGAAGCATACGCATCCCGCAAAGCGTGTCAAGGGGGCCGGGCAAGCCAATCGGAACGGGGTCCGTGACAGTTTAGGCGGATCCTTCTCAGCCCCAGCGGGGCGGTCGACGGTAGCCAGGGGCGCGAGCCCTCATCCTTACCCACAAGTCTACAGATTTTCGATGCTGCAAGCCGAAGTACTTGGTGTTGGTTCGCGCGAACGTTTGGATCTGACCGAGTGGAACAGGAGGTTCGCTCATGACAGTAGCTCTGCGCGCAGCGTTTGGCTGGGCCACGCAACAGTTCGGCGGTCTGCACTTTGGCGATCGCCGTCTTTCAAAAGAGTCGTGAAGGTCGCGTCGGCCATGGCGGCGGCACCCGACCATTCTCTGCCCGATCAGCACCGGAATTGGGCCGATCTCAAGGCGGCCTATCGCTTCCTGAACAATCCCCAGGTCACCCCCGCTGAGATTCAACGGAGCCACCGTGAGCAGTTGCGGGCCGATTGCGCGACCCAAGCCCGCATTCTGTCGATTCAAGACGGCTCGGAGTTGGATTTCACCCGCCATCCCTCGGTCCAGGATTTGGGCTTTGTCGGTGGCGGTACGGGGCAGGGGCTGCTGCAACATTCCAGCTTGGCCGTGACCACCGAAGGGAAAGTGCTGGGCGTGCTGCATCAGATCTGGTGGAAGCGCGTCGAAACCCCGCCCGGCGAAACGCGTCGTCAACGGCGGGCGCGTCCCACGGAATCGAGTCTGTGGGCCGATTCGATCCGGGCGGTGGACGCGTTGGATTTGGTGCCGCGGGTCATTCACGTGATGGACCGGGGTGGAGACTGCTTCGAGTCCATGCAGGCCGCCTTCCAGACCGGGAGCGGATTCCTGACCCGCGCCAGGCACGATCGGTACATCAACGACGGTCAGGAGAAGCTGTGGCCTTTCATGCAACGTCAGTCGATCGCCGGCACGCGGGACGTGTGCGTTCCCCGGCGGCCCGCGAAGGGCAAGCGACCGGCCCAACCGGCCCGGGTGGCGCGCCTTGCGGTGCGTTTCGCTCCGGTCGTGATCCCGTGCCCGCGCGATGACCCACGTTTCAAAGAATCGCTCCGGGTCTGGGCCGTGTACATCAAGGAAACCGATCCGCCCGCCGGAATCGAACCCATCGAATGGATGCTGCTGACCAACGAGGCGGTCGACGATCTGGCCGCCGCGAACGAGCGCGTGGATTGGTACACCTACCGTTGGATTATTGAGGAGTGGCACAAGATCGAGAAGACCGGTTGCCGGCTCGAGTCGTCGCAGCTCAAGACGGCGGCGGCCCTGGAGCGACTGGCGGCTTTCACTGCGGTGGTGGCGGTGCGCATCTTACAGCTGCGCGACTTGGCCCAAGCCGCCACGGAGCCGGAAGCCATCGACTCGGCTTCGCCAAGCGAGCAGCCGGCCGCGCTGCAAGCGGTCGTTCCGCCGAACTGGATCGACATGGTCAGTTACTTGGCCAAACGCCCGCCCAAAACCCTGACGCCGCGTCAGTTTTGGTGGACGATTGCGAAGCGCGGGGGATTCATCGGGCGAAAATCCGATGGGCGACCGGGCTGGCAAACCATCTGGAAGGGCTGGATAGAGGTCATGAAGCTGATCCAAGGCCTGGAGATTCATCAGGCCATGCTGCGGGAGCAAAGTTGTGGGTAAGGATGAGGTTTTCAAGCCCTGGAAGCGTGCTCAATCGGATTCTCGCCCGGCGGGCGAACGAGACGCACCCGATGCCCGACCCCATGCGGCAAGACCCCCATCGCGCAGTGTTCCGCGGACCGGGTCTTTTTCGATGACTACAATCAAGATGTAGGGCCAACGCCTGAGGACCAGCCAAAAAGATAAACCAGAGCGTTGCGTTCCTACTGCTCGTGTGGCTTTTGAATAAATTCACCGTTGAGGCTATCACCGTCGAGCCGTAGGGGTAATTTTTGATAATAAATCGCTACATTTCAGCTACAGTGCGGCGGAAGTTGCGAAGTGAAGTGAATTGGGGATGTCCGGTCACTGATTGCGGAAATCCCTTTTTGAGCTACCACCACT
>JADFOF010000095.1 GCA_022563015.1 Planctomycetota bacterium | reverse complement strand
CTGGCCGCTCACTTCCGCGATCAACTCGACCGGTTGCCCAAGTCCCGGCGCGGCGAGATCGCCACACGCCTCGGGCGCCTCTACGTCGCGATGCTCGACGCGGACCCGGATGCGTCCCGCCGCCGAAGGCTCGAAAACCTCAGCCGAACGCTCCTGGAGCAGGTGCCCCAGGCCGACTCGCCCGATCTGCGTCTCAGCCTCGCCAAGGCGACCTACCTTTCGGCCGAACGCGTCGCCGAACGCAATCGGCTCCGCCTCGTCTCGCCCGCCGATGCACAGGAGGCCGAGCGAACCATGCGGTCCATCGGTGCGCTCTTCCAGGACATCGGCTCCAGGGCCAATCGCTCCGTCGAGGTGTTCGAACGTCGTGAGCAAAGTGCCCGCGAGGAGGATCTGAGACTCATCCGCCCTCAGCTGGCCGACGCACGCCGCATTCGCTCGCTCGCGATGTACTACGCCGGGTGGTCGAGCTATTACGTCGCCCTGCTCAGCGGCGTCCAGGCACACGCCGACGAGGCGCTGCGCCACTTCGGATGGCTGCTCAACTCCTCGGGCGGCAAGCAGGCCAGCGTCGACCGCGCGTCGGAGAGGCTGTTCCGCTTCGAGCACGTCGCCCGAGCGGCCATGGGTGCCGCGCTGTGCGAGGGGCTCAAGTCCAACGCCGGTGCCGCCGAACGCTGGCTCGATCTTCTTGAACGCGCCGACGAGCTGCCCGACGCCGTGCGCGAGCAGCTCTTCCCCCGAAGGCTCACCGTCCTGGCCGAGTCGCGGCGATGGGCCGATCTGAACTGGCGCCTGGACCGGATGCGGCGCCGATCCGAGAACGGCGTGCTGCCCGTGCGCGAGGCTCGGCTCGCCGCTGTGTATGTCCTGGACGCACTGGGCAGGCGGGGGCTCCCCGAACGAGTGCGCCCGCTGCTCGAAGAAATCGCACGCGAGTCTCTGTCCGATCTCGTCTCCACGGGGGAGGTCTCGCATGTGCTTGATCTGGCGGCTCAGTTCGGCACCGCCCAGCTCGGCGAGCATGGGTTCATCGTCAACTATGTTCGCGGGCTTCAGTCCTTCCAGCACGCCCGAGCGCTCCACGCCGACACCGCCGATCCCCACGACGAACCCTCTTCGAGCGACGCCGTGCGCATCAAGTATCGAGAGGCGGCGGGCATCATCGCGGCGGCGATCGGGACGGAAGACGCCCAGCAGTTCGCGGAACAGCTCGGCAACGCCAGGCTTCTCCAGGGACTGTCGTTGTTCTATGCGGGCGAGTTCGAGGACGCCGCCGCCCTGCTCGAAGCCGCCCACGCCGGCGCGCCAAACCCCGCCCAGGCGGAAGAGGCGCTCTGGCTGGTCGTCATCGCTTTGGATCGTGCCGTCGAGCGCGGCCGGACCTCGCTGTCGCCAGAGCTCGTTCGCCTCACCACGCTCTACCTCCAGTCCTACCCCAGCGGCGAGCGCGCCGCGAAGCTGCTGCTGAGCCGCGCCGGCGCCATGTCCGACGAGCGAGCCGTCGAGATCCTGCTCGGCGTGGAGTCCGACTCGCCGTTGTACGAATCCGCGCGTCGCCACGCGGCCCAACTCCTGTACAGGATCTTTCGACGGGCCGACGTGTCCGACCGCGACTTCGCCGCGCTCCAGTTCGTGACCATCGCCGAGCAGGTGCTCGCGCTGGACAGAAGGCTCATCACCTCCGCGGACAAGGACGAATCGCTCGAGGCAGCCTCGCGCGTCATCGGTCATGTGCGCCAGATCCTCGACGCGTTGCTGCGGTCCTCGGGACCCGACCTGGAGCGTGCCCAGGCCGCGCTGCAGATCCTCGACGGCACCGCCGCCCAGAGCGGGATCGACCTGTCCGAACTCCAGCCCGAGCTCGCCTATCGCCGGCTCCAGATCGCGGTGCATCGAAATGACGAGATTCGCATCGAGTTGCTGCTCGCCGAGCTCCACGCTCTGGGCGGCATTTTCTCAGACAACGCCGACCGGCTCGTCTATGACCGCGCGCGAAGACTGTGGCGGCTGAACGAGGACGATGTGCTCGCCGCGACGCGCGTGGTCCGGACCGGCGCGCGAGTCGCGCTGCAGTTCGATGATCTCGCGGTGCGCCGCCGCGACGTCGCCAGCCTGCTCGATACCGTCGCCGCCGCCGCCGCCATGCTCTGGGACACCGAGCGCGACGAGGCAATGCGAGACATTGCGCTCGAGTTCGATCGACGCCTGATCGAGAACGGCCACAAGACCATCGCGGCCCTGCGCCGCCTCGCGCTGCTGGCCGAGTCGATCGGGCAGACCGTCGAATCGCTCGACGCGTGGCGGATGCTGCTCTCAGGGCTGCCGGTGGACGACGACGAATGGTTCGAGGCACGGTACCACACGATTCGGCTGCTCTGGCATTCCGACGCGCCGCGCGCCGCCGAGGTCATGCGGCAGTTCGTGCTCCTGCACCCGGATTACGGTCCAGAACCCTGGGGGCCACTGTTGCGCGAGCTTGACCGGACGATGAGCGACGCGCGCGCTGGACAGCCCAAGGGCACGCCGCCACCACCCCGACGGGAGGACGGCCCGTGAACCAGCCCGGCCCACCCTCGCCCCGCACTCGCCGCCACGGCGGAGCCATCGCACGCATGCTCGGCGAACACTGCGCCCTCGGCGGGCCGTTCGCGCTGCTGTGCATCACCCCGGAGACCTGCGACGACGACTCGATCATCGCGTCGCTGGACGCGCAGCTCACGCAGTTGGCCTCTCACACCGAGTGCGACACGCCCGAAGCCGACGAGGTTCGTCTGGCGCTGCACGCCGCCGCGGCGCAGCTGCTCGACACCAAGGTTCGCCGACACCTCATCGCCAACTGGCGCGAGTCGCACGCCGCCGTCGCGACCGCGCCCACCGGCGCGCCCCCGGCCGGCCGGCCTGTGCCGCGCTCTCCCGGACGCACACGTGCCCAACTCGCCCTCGAACACGACGCCATCCTGACGCTCGGGCTGTACGGCGGCTGGAACAAGCGATCATTGCACCGGCTGGTCTTGCTCGCCCACGCCCGCGGGATGGACGCCGCGCAGGTCGCGCACACCCTGCACCTGCTCTCGGGGCACCGGCGGCGAATCTCGCCTGTAGCCCCACGAAATGGAGCGGTGCGACCCAATGCATCGCGCGCACCTGCCGACGAATCGCACACCGACACCCCGCCCGAATCGCCAGGCCCTGAGTTTCGCGTCATCGCGCTCGGGCTGGGCATCATCGCGGCCATGGTGTTCGTCATCGCGCTCGTGGCTGTGGTCGTGCTGCTCTTCAATCCCCGTGACGCCGGTCCCGTTCAGACCGGGAACACGGGTGGCGGCGCGTCGATCGCCGCTGCAACGAATCCATCGGCGTCTCCACGGAGCGAGCCGATTGCGACCTTACCACGCCCGGCCAGGAGCGAACTCGATCTGGCCGAAATGGCCGGGCGGGCGCCCGCGCTCATCGCGCAGGCCACACGCGCACTGGCCATCGACACCGCCCAGGCGATCGAAGACTTCGAGCACGCGGTAGGTGCGCTCGCGCTGGCCTGGCCCACGGTGCCGCAAGACACACACGTCGCCGCCCGGCACGAGATCATCGAGTTCCTCTACCGGGCCTCGCCGCACCCGCGGATCGGCGAGCGCGCCATCGCGTCCATCGCTGCCGGCCTCGCTCCCCTGCGTACGCCCGGGCAATTCGACGACACCAGTCTCTGGCCCGCCGTCTGGGCCGCCGGCATGCTCACGAGGCTCTCCAGCGAGAAGGATCTCGGCGGGATCGAGCGTCAGCGCATCGCGGCGGAACTCATCGCCGCGCTGCGCGAACGCCGCGTCGTCCGCGACCCGACCTTCCGCGCCGGCGCCCTGGCGGCGCTCAACGCCATGACCGATGCCCGCCCGAGCGAGACGGGTCGCACGCCCTTCCCCTGGGACCGATGGGCAGACGCCGCCCATGCGCTCTCGCGATCCAACCCGCGCGCCAGAGAAGCCCTGCTCCTGGACGCCCTGGAAACCGTCCTCGTTGACGCCCCCGAGCCCAACGACGACAAGTACGTATTCGACGCCATCCGCCTGCTCGCCCATCGAATCAAGTGGCGATCCGGCGACGAGTCCCGCCGGCGCCTGCTCGCGTGGTTTCTCGACGAGCGCGTCTCCAGCGCCGACCTGCACGCTCTGACCTCCACGCTGGCTCGCGAATCGTCCGCACCCGGCGTTGACGTGACCATGATCCTGCCCCTGCTCGCGTCGGATCAGGTGCGGTCGCAACTGCGCGGCCGGTTCGCCACGGCGTGGGGGATGACGGCCGGGGTTGACCGCCGCACCGTCGCCGCCGAGCTGGCCGCCGCCGCGCGCGACGCCATGGCGGATCTGCCCAGCGACGCGACCCGTGCCGACCTCTTGCGCCGGACCGTTCGTTTGAGCCGACTCAACGAGGCCGTCGGGTGGGCGTGGAAGGGGCGCTCGCAAGAGGCCGACGAACTGCTCGCCGCGCTCGATGACTCCCTCGACGGTTCCGCCGCCAGCACGCCCACGCGAAACGCGCCGGGCCCAGTCCCGCACACACCTGCTGACGCCGGGTCGGGCACGAGCTGGGCCGAACGCTATCTGGCCGCGAAGAATCGCGTGCCCATGCGCCTGGATCTGCTCGAACAGCTGGATTCGATGAAGATTCCGGACGCCGTCGCGGCCGAACTGCTCGTGCACGACGCGCTGCGAGGCACACCCGCCCGAGTGCGACAACGCGCCCAGGAAGTCGTCCGATCACACGTGACCAATGCAGCCGTCACGAACGCCGCGCTCGAACAGCTCCCCCTCATGCCCAGGACCAACGACAACGCCCGGCTGATCGAGGCAATCACGTTCGCGGTGCTCCCGGCCGTCTCCAGCGACGAGTGGCGCTTGCAGGCTCGGCGGGCGCTCGTTGAGACGCTGCTCCAACGCCTCTCGGCCCAGGGCGACCTGGCCGGGCTGGATGACTACGTCGACCAGCTCGCCCTCTCGTACGTGGGTCGATCATCGCGGTCGCCTCTGGTCGGCCCGGATCGGGAGAACATCGTCCCGCTCGACCCCGGTTTCGCCGCCTCGATGCTCTTCAGACAGTGGCGTGCAAGCGTTGATCGCGCCGTCGCACAGGGCGCCTCCGCCATAGATACCGACGCCGTGGATCGGCGACGCACCGGACGGCTCGGCCTGGCCACGGGGCCCGTGCAGCAATTCGCCGCACACCAGGCGAGCCTGTGCGAAGTCATGGCCGTCGTGATCGCGTCCGAGCGACCCGAAGCAGCCGCCAGAATCCGCGCGCTCATGGACGACATGACCGATCAGAGACGCCGCGCCATCGACATCTACCGCCAGATCCACGCCGTGGAGCGCAGCATGCTCGAACTCTGGCTTATGCGAATCGGGGAGGCGAACCTGTGACCCACCCATACCCGGCCTTTCTCCGCGCGCTAGCGGCCTTTACCGCAACGATGGCGCTGCTCGCTTCGTCTCAGCCCGACCCGCAGCCCGTGCTGTCGGTGGTCGATAAGCTCGCGATCCCGGACCTCGACGCCCGTCTGGAAGCACTTGTTCCCGACGACCCCGAGCCCTTCTTTCTTCTCGGCGAAGAGGTCGCTGACGAGGCGGATTCACCCGACGGGCTCCGGCTGGCCCGGCATCTCTACATCGTCGCGTACGAGATCGAACGAGAGCAGCACCGCGGCCGCCCTCTTGCGCCGAGCATCTGCCTCGCGCTCCGCCGGATCGAGCGCGTCGAGGACGCGCGCGCGTGGCTCAGCGCCATCGCCGGCGCCCTCGATCCACGATACGCGGCACGGGATTGGAGCATCCCCGCCGACGACCAACCGGACTGGCGGACGGCCCTCAAGGCTGCCGAGATGCTGGGACTCGTGCGCGCCGGCGAGGGCTTGCGGGCCCTGCCGCTGCGCGACGATCCGCAGGTCGTTGCGCTGCTGGAGCGCTATGGCTCGAACCTGGGACCGACCGGCCTCACCCGAATCGACACCATGATCAGGAGGTGGCCCTGCCCCGAGTGCCACAACGAACGCTCCGTCCGGCGGCCGACCGACCGCGGGAATCAGACACGCCTGTGCAACACGTGCCTGGGCAATCCCGGGCCGGAGCTCTCGCCTGCGGAGTTGCGCGCACACCTGCTGCTCGAATCGCGCCTGCTCAAGGGCGCCCGGCGCTCCTGGTCGGCGCAGACAGCGTTGGACGACGCGGCGCCGCTGCTCGATCCGGACCCGGACGCGCTCGCCCCCCAACTCGCCGTCCGGTACGACCTGGACCCGAGCCTGCGATACTGGCGCGGCGGCCGGTGGGTCGCCGCACCCGATCAGCCGCAATCCGAATCGCACGACTCGCCCCCGCCGGTCCCCTGACGGAATCAATATCGCACCACCTTCCTTACGCCGTCGCTACCATTGGCCCCCAGCCTGATCTTCAAGGAGCACCCATGCCCGACGAAATAGCAGCCGAGCCCGTCAGCAAACCGCAGATTACCTTCGACGAGTTCGCTCGCATAGATCTGCGCGTCGTAAAGGTCATCCACGCCGAGAACCACCCCAACGCCGACCGGCTCCTGGTGCTCAAGCTCGACGACGGGTCCGGCCAGGAACGTCAGGTCTGCGCGGGCATCAAGGCCTTCTACAACCCCGAGGATCTGGTCGGCCGGTCCGTGGTCATCGTCGCCAACCTCGCGCCGCGCACCATCCGTGGGCAGGAGTCGCGCGGCATGATCCTCGCCGCCAGCGACGCGCCCCGCGACGATGCGGCCGGCGAGCGCAATGTCGTCGTCCTCTCCCCGATGGGTGAGATTCCGCCTGGCTCGATCGTCTCGTGAGGCTCAGCCTCCGCCGCGCCCGGGCCGACGATCCCGCCCGTCGTGGTCTTTCCTGGACGGCCGCTCGCCGCCGCGCTCGCGACGCTCGCGCATCCGTTCCACGCGCCGCAGAAGATCCGCTTTGCGCTTCTCGAACTCGTCCGCGATGATCTCTGATCGCAGCGCGGCCTGGCTCTCGACCTCCGTGGCCGCGGACTCAACCCGCTTCTTGAGCAGTGAGAGCTCGTGTCGGCGCACCGCTAGCCGCGCGTCGAACTGCTGCTCGATCGCCGCAAGAAGCGCGACGAACCCTTGCTCGATCACAGGCTCATTTGTATCCGATTCCAGGTGCGCGCGCATCAACTCGCCGTACGCGTGCATGACCTTGAAGTCCCCCTTATACTCGTCCAGCGTCAGTTGCCCGAGCTGCTCATCGCGGGCTTTCGCGTCCATGTGCCCGGAGTAGCGCCTGGCGAACCAGCCAGCGACGCGTGTGCGCGGGATGTCGCGCCTGTTCATGCGCCGCCACATCTCCGGGAAGTTCGACTCGCCCCAGGCGATGATCGTGTCGACCTGTTCCGCGGAAAGATCCTCGAACCGTCGGCCGTCGCGTGTTGTCACCGGCGGGCCGCCGGACCGGCCGTCGCTTTCATCCTCGCCGCGCCTGAATCCCGGTCGCGGCCCGCGCCCGCCTCGCCCCGCTTCAAACGCACGAATCTCGCGCTCGATCTCTTGCTCCGATGCGCCGGCCCTGAGCTGTTCAAGCGCCCTGCCGATCTGCTCTTCCTGCCGTTTCAGATCCTCGAGCCGACGCTCCAGCCGAGCGCGAAGATCCGGGCGGTCTGTTCGTTCCGGCTGCGCCTCGCGCGGCCGGGCGTCCGGCTCACCGCCCTGTGCCAACGCTTTGCTCGTCGCGACCGCGCACACCATTGCCCCCATCCACGCTGTCATCACGAAGACGGTTCGGCCCCTCGTCACATCGAGTCCTCCTCGAACAAAAGGTCGCTCTCGTCCAGTCCTCCCGTGAGCGACGTCGAGAACCGATCCGTATCCGCGAACAAGGCCTCGATTGCCTCGTCACCGGGGAAGGGGCGGCCGGCGTCCGCGACCTCGAGCAGATCCACCCACGCGAACAACTCGCTGTCGGTGGGTCCATCCCCGCCGTCCCGCCCAGCCGCGAGCCATAGCACGCCACCCGCCGTCAGCAGCGCGACAGCCGCGGCGATGCGTGCGCCCCAGCGAACCGAGATGACCGCCAGCACCCGGGCCGGCGCGTCCGGGATCCTCTTCGGCTCGTCCCCGATCCCTCGGAGCATCGGACCGGTCGCACGCGCGAGCCGCTCCTCGAACCCCGCCGGCGCACCGGCCAGGTCCCGCCGGGCCAGCTCGCTCACCAGCGCTTCGATCGACTCGAGTTCGCGCGGAACATCGCTCACACTTGCCAAACGCCCGACCCGCCCGTTCATTTCCTTGCCCGTCATATCGCCTGCTCCGGCTTATTCTCGGCCTCGGGAGCCTCTTGCATGATCTGACGCAGCTTCCGCAGCGCCCGATGGTGCCGGGCCAGCAGCGTCCCCACCGGCTCGTCCAGCAATTCGGCCATCTCCTTGAAGCTCATCGCCCCGTGGTGGCGCAGCTCGATCACCTCGCGGTCCACGTCAGACAGCTCGTCCATCGCCCGCCGCAATCCCTCAATCCTCCCGCGATCCACCGTTCTCGGACCGTCCGGCCTGCTCTCTTGGAGGCTCAGCTCCGCCGGGTCGGTGGGGTGAGCGTGCCGCTTGAGCCGTCTCGCCTCGTCCCGGATCCGGTTCATGGTGACGCGGAACAGCCAGGCCTCGAAACGCCCGCGTTCCGCGTACTGGCCGGACGACAGCTTGGTCGCAATCGTCGCGAACACCGACTGGGCGATCTCCTCGGCCACGTCGGGATCGCCGAAACGGCTCTTGGCCATGGCAAAGACACGCCGACCGTACAGTTCGATCAACTCACCCCACGCCGCCTCATCTCCCGCGCTCGCCCCCTGCACGATCACCGCGAGCCGCTCCGCCGCCGCGTCAGACGCCGATCGTTCGACCCGATCCGACCCAGCGTGGACGCGATCCGACACTTGGCTCATCCTTCCGAAAACGCCCGCACATCAACCGTATTGCCGATCGCGTCCCCGATCCGGTTCGGCCCGATGTGAATCTCCGCCCCACGATCCGGCTGCACCGCCCGATCCGATGCACGCCACGGTCCGATCTCCGATCAAACCGGCGCGCCGGCTGTCCCCACGATCATGCGAGGGCTCACACCAGCGCGCTCCACCAGCCTCCGGGTGCCCGAACATCCGTAGTATCCTCTGCCCGCACATACCGTGCGTGGATCCAACGGGGATGCTGAACATTGCCCGAACTCTCGGACGAGCAACTGCTGGAACGTCACCGACGCGGGGATGCCGATGCCTTCGAGACACTCATCCGCCGGCACCACGCTGATCTGCTCCGGTTCCTGATCCGCCTCACGGGCGACCGCGCCGCTGCTGAGGACGTCTTCCAGGAGGCATTCCTCCAGGTCCACGTCTCCGCCGACACATTCGATACAGCCAGGCGGTTCAAACCGTGGTTATTCACCATTGCGGCGAACAAAGGGCGGGACCACCTGCGTAAGAAGGCCAGACGTAGGACGCTCGACCTGTCCGCCCCGGTGCCCGGCAACGCCGGCGCCTCGGGCGGGGCCACCAGTTTCGTTGACCTGATGGAGGTGAACTGCGACCAGCCCGACGCCGCGATGGATGAACGGGAGCGCGACGCCATGGTCCAGCGGGCGGTGGATCGCCTGCCCTGGACGCTCCGGGAGATCCTGCTGCTGGCGTATTTTCAGAGA
>JADFOF010000449.1 GCA_022563015.1 Planctomycetota bacterium | reverse complement strand
GACCAACATCGAGCGGCTCGATGCCCTCGCTGGCTTCCTCGCGTACTACAATCACCACCGTCCACACGGCGGCATCGGCGGAGCCACTCCCGCCTCACGCCTGTAAACAATGTCCCTGGGAACTACAGCTAGCCTGGATGTCGGGCGGCGGGTAATTGGGGTCGTGGATGAGGAAGCCCATGGAAGTGTTGCACCCGCGTTGTGCGGGGCTCGACGTCCACAAGGACACCGTCGTGGCCTGCACGCGCATCCAAGGAGGTCCGACGGCACGCCGTCGCGTCGAGACGTTCGGCACAACGACCACGGCGCTGTTGGCGCTCAGCGACTGGCTCGGCGAGCAGGGTGTCACCCATGTCGCGATGGAGGCGACGGGGGTCTACTGGAAGCCGGTGTGGCATGTGCTCGAAGGGTCGTTCGAGCTGGTGCTGGCCAACGCCATGCACATCAAGAACGTCCCCGGCCGGAAGACCGACGTCAACGATACCACCTGGATCGCCGACCTGCTGGCGCATGGCCTGATCCGGGCGAGCTTCGTACCGCCCACGCCTATCCAGGATCTGCAGACGCTGATGCGCACGCGCAAACAGCTCGTGCGAGAACGAGCTCAGCACGTCCAACGCATCCAGAAGACGCTCGAGGAGGCGAACATCAAGTTCGCGTCCGTGGCCAGCGACGTCACCGGGACGAGCGGCCGGGCGATCCTGCGGGCCTTGATCGACGGCGAGACGGACCCCGAAACGTTGCTCGCCGTCACGACCGGCAGCCCCCGAGCTGATCGGCAGACGCTGATCGAATCGCTTCGAGGGCGCGTCCGAGCGCACCACCGCTTCTTGCTCAAGCTGCACCTGGAGCAGATGGAGGCCATTGAGCAGGCGATCGCGACCGTCGACGTGGAGGTGGGTTCGCACCTCGATCCCTTTCGCGGCGCAACCACTCGACTCATGACGATGCCAGGCATCAGCGACGTGACCGCGCAGGTGATCGTCTCCGAGAGGGGGAGCGATATGAGCCGGTTTCCCACTGCGGGGCATCTCGTCTCGTGGGCGGGGCTCTGCCCCCGCAACGACGAGAGTGCTGGCAAGCGTCGCTCGACACGGGTCCGGCAGGGTGCCCCGTGGCTCAAGGTAACCATGGCCCGCAGTGCGCACGAAGAACAGCTACCCGCAGGCCCAATTCTTCCGTCTCAAGAGCCGCCGGGGCCCAAGAAAGCCATCGTGGCCGTGGCCGCATCGATGCTCACGTCCGCCTATCACATGCTGCGCAACGACGCCGACTACCGCGATCTCGGCCCGAATCACTTCGACGCTCTCGACAAAGAACGATCCGCAGCCCGACTCGTGCGACGATTACAGACCTTGGGCTGTGAGGTCGCTTTGCAAGCGGCCTGAGCGATGAGTTTCTTGCGAGCTTATTGAGCGATTGGGCAAACCTTGGCAGTGCGGCGTGGAGCCGGGCCGCCCAGCCCGCATCCGCCACCTCGGAATAACTACCGTGGGCGTGTTACAGGTCGGCCCAACGGTCGGCGAAGACGATGTCGACTCCCTCGTTCGCTAGAACCGAGACCTTGGCCGGGCCGTCTTGGCGCTCGAACCGCAGGTCTACCGAGTGCGTGCCGACCCGGAGGCCGCGCAGCTCGACCTCGTTCAGCCAGTGCGGGAGCCGCGGGCTGACGAGCCGCAGCTCGTTGCGGGATGCGTTTGGAGCGAGCCCAAGGATGGCCTGGAGGATCAGCGGCACGGTTCCCGCCGCCCAAGCCTGCGGGCGCGCCGCGACGGGATAGCGTACGGGCGCGCCGTGCGGCGTCCGCGGCGTGCCGCTGAACAGCTCGGGCAGGCGGTAGTAGTCGAACGACCGGCAGCAGTCGTAGGTCGCGGTTGCGAGGTCGTCGAGCTCCTCCTCGAAGCCGTACCGCTTCAGGCCCATGGCGATGATGGAGTTGTCGTGGGGCCAGACGGACCCCAGGTGATAGCCCAACGGGTTGTAGCGCGGCGTCCGGCTGCTGAGCGTGCGGATGCCCCAGCCCGAGAACATGTCGTTCGCGAAGAGCCGCTCCGCCACGGACGTGGCCTTGTCCCGGTCGACGATCCCCGCCCACAGGCAG
>JADFOF010000448.1 GCA_022563015.1 Planctomycetota bacterium | reverse complement strand
AAGCACGCACGACCTCGCAGACCGGGTCCGCGGTGCGCGAGCTGCTCTCACTGCAGCCGGACAGCGTCACGCGGCTGGACGATGAGAGCGACCGCACCGGCCGCGTCGTTCCATCCGAGCAGATCGGCGAGGGCGAGTTGATCCTGCTGCGCCCGGGCGAGCGCGTCGCGGTCGACGGGATCATCCTGAACGGCGAATCGACGCTGGACGAATCCATCGTGACCGGCGAGTCGATGCCGGTTGATCGCGGCCCGGGCGACGGCGTGATCGCCGGGGCCATCAATCTCAGCGGCGTTCTCGTCGTGCGCACAAGCGTGGACGGCCGACACACCACCGTGGCGCGGATCGCCGAGATGGTGCGCTCGGCGCAGATGAGCCGAACGGAGATCCAGCGGCTGGCGGACCGCGTCTCGGCCGTGTTCGTCCCGGCGGTGCTCATCATCGCCGGGCTCACGGTGCTGGGGTGGGCGATGTTCGGCGGGGGCGACCTGGTCGGGGGCGTGATCGCGGCCACGACGGTGCTGGTGATCTCGTGCCCGTGCGCGCTGGGGCTGGCGACGCCCACCGCGATCATGGTCGCCAGCGGCGAGGCGAGCCGGCGAGGGATATTCATCAAGTCGGCCCATGCGCTCGAACTGCTCGCACGCGTCTCGGCTGTGTTCTTCGACAAGACCGGCACACTCACGCAGGGTCGGCCTCGCGTGATCGATGCCCAGGACGACGTGCTGGTGCTGGCGGCGGCGGTCGCGGCCGGATCGAACCACCCGCTCTCACGCGCCATCGTCGAGGAGGCCGAATCGCGCGGCCTGCAGTTCGGGTCGGCCACGGGCGTGCACGAGTCGGCGGGCGTCGGCATCAGCGGGACCACGCCCGCCGGACGCGTCGAGATCGTCGCCGGCGATCGCGCACAAGACGCGGGCGCCGAAAGTGCGAAGGATGAACAGGGCGGCACGGTGAGCGCGGTCATCGTCGACGGCGAGCGTCGCGGAACGATCCGCTTCTTTGATTCGCCTCGCCCCGACGCGCTGGCGACCATCGAGGCGCTGCACCGCGACGGCGTGAGGACGTCGATCCTGTCGGGCGACCGCAAGGCCGCGGCCGAGGCGGTGGGTGAGCAGGTCGGCATTGCTCCGGACGATGTCCACGCGCAGCTGAGCCCCGAGGAGAAGGTCGAGCGCGTCCGCGCGTACCAGGCCGACGGCGCCGTGGCCGCGTTCGTGGGCGACGGCATCAACGACGCCGCGGCGCTGGTCGCGGTCTCGGCCGACGGAGGGGTCGGGATCGCCATGGGCGCCGGGTCAAATGTTGCGATCGAATCGGCGGACGTTGTCGTGCCCGGCGATCACCTCTACTCGCTCGTGGCGCTCCTGGACATCGGCCGGCGAACGCTCGCGACCATCAAACAGAATCTGTTCTTCTCGTTCGTGTACAACTCGCTCGCGATTCCCGCCGCCGCGCTTGGGATGCTCGGCACGTCCGGGCCCGTCATCGCGGCGATCGCAATGGCCCTGAGCGATCTGTGCGTGATCGGCAACTCGCTTCGACTCAAGGCGAGCCTGGCCCGCGATCGAGTGCGCGAGCCCGTACCATGAGCCCCCATGTCCGACCGCGCTTCGCACACATGGCTGCCTGCCCCGCCACCCATCCTGCTGCCCACGGCGTTGTTCCTCGTCGCGGCGTCGGCGCTGATCCTGGGCGGCTTCGAGCGAGGCCGGGGCGCGGCCGACCAGATCAACTATCACGAGCCGGTCATCCGCACCTTCGCCGACCAATGGCCCGGGTTTGACTTTTCCGATTACCTGTCGGCCACTACCCCGGCGTACCACGTGGCGCTGGCAACGTTCGCACGCTTCGTCGCCGACAGCAGGCCCGCCTTGCAGTTCGCCGGGGCGCTCTTCACGATTGGCCTGCTGCTCACGCTGACGCTTGCGGGGTCCTGCGGACAGCGCATTGGTCAACAGCGCGCGCTCAGCCAACCTCTGGAGGCGCGGAGATGGAACCGGGCTGTGCTCATGACCCTGCCCGTGACCGCGTCGCTGTACGTCTTTTCGTCCGGGGTCTGGCTGCTGCCGGACAACGCGGCCTGGTGGGGCGTGCTGTTGATTGTG
>JADFOF010000094.1 GCA_022563015.1 Planctomycetota bacterium | reverse complement strand
CCGCCCCTAACTCGGATTATTCATCAGCCGCGGGGCGCTAGCCCCGCGGCTGATTGACAGACTGTTTCTCGTGTCATCGACGCAACGCAAAAACCAGAAACGAGTTAGCAAGTACGCCGCGACGTTCATGAATAATCCGAGAGAGCGCAGCGATGCTCCAGATGCCGCGTTCCTGGGGCGTCGCCGCGCTCTGCCACTCGCCACCCAAAAGCGGAAAAAACAGGAAGCTATTGATCGGTCACCCCGAACTCGGCCGAGTGACGAAATAAGAAATAAAGTAACACTGCAGCGGAGTGAAGTTGATGATTCGATGAAGCCACAAACCTTACCGCTAACGGGCGCTGATTGACGCTAATGCTTCGTCCGTGATGATACTTCTATTTGAACCACGGATGACACGGAAACCACGGATCAATCACCGCTGCTGTCCTATCCGTGGATTCCGTGTAATCCGTGGTTCAATACTTAGTAGGCCGTTTCCCTTTTTAGTTCGAGTTTCGGTCGCCTTATTAGCGTTCATTAGCGCCCGTTAGCGGTCTGTAGCCTGAGGAACCGAAAATCCTCGCTTCATTCGGCTGAAGTGTTACAAATAAAGTAACACTGCAGCCAAGTGGTCGCGACATCGTTTCGTAGCTGAATTCGCAAGAATTCATGGTGTTACCCAACAAACTGGGCAGTTTCTGAATTCTTGCGAATCCAGCTACCATTTGGCTGCAGTTTCTGAATTCTTGCGAATCCAGCTACGATTTGATTGAATTGTTACGAAATAAACAGCCGCGGCAACATCGTTCAGCGGTTCGCGAGTTCTGATGCGAAACCCTTTCCAGCGGCAGAGCACCGGCTGTCACGGCGTTGCCGACGCGCGGACCGGAAAAGTTTTCCTCGCGGCCAGCTCGCGGCGGAGACGTTTTTTGAACGGAAATATCGCGCCAGGTGCGCGGCTCTCAATAGCAAACTGGCAATTCTCAACTCACAGAGAGCCGTCCCGCGTCGATGTAACGTGTTGTCCTAACACACGTTGCGGTGATATCGCCGCGCGTCGCCGAGTTGGTAGCCGCCTGACCCTCCAGCGGCGGCGTCTAGGGGCACATCGACCGCTCGTCGGGTTCGGTTCGGCCCATTTTCCGTCTGCTCGCGTTAATTTATGGTTTTCTGGTGGTACGATCGTTCCCGAGAGAATAGAATGGTGTTTGTATAGGCCAAGGGCCAGCAATCAGGGGAAATGCCCTCAGTGCCATCGCGTGGACGTATCGCTGCGCGTCCACCTGTGGTGCTGCGCACGTCAATAGGGAGTTTACGCTATGTCTAGATTCTTTTGTGTCCATGTCGTCTCGTCGCTGGTGGTCGTGGTGACCGCTGCTTCGGCCTTCGCCGCGCCGCGCGTTACTACGAGCCCCGAGGCGGCTCGACTGGTAACTTACGCCAGCCCGGCGGGGACCAACCATTTCGCCTTGAGTCTCAAGCCGCAGGTGCGGCCCGAGACATTGAAGGCCCATCGAATCGTCGTGTTGTTCGATACGTCGGCCAGTCAAACCGGTGCGTATCGCGACGACGGCCTGCTGGCCCTCGAGGCGCTGCTCGGCAACCTCGACGAAACCGACTCGGTGGCTCTGCTGGCGGTCGACCTGCGAGCCGTGCCGATGAGCAAGTCGTTCGTCCGGCCCGGCAGCGACGAAATGAAAGCGGCCTTGGCGAAGCTCAAGGCCCGCACGCCGGTCAAAATGGCCGGCCCCAAGATCATCCGCGTCGAGGCTCCCGAAGCAGACGCCGAGCCTCGACAACGCCGCGCTACGACCCGGCGCGAGTTCGTCACACCAGGCGGCGGCGGGGTTCGCAGCACTTCTACAGGGGTGCCCCTGGGCGCCTCCAGGGGAACCGACGAGAAGGCTCGAAGCCCGCGCCGCGGCGAGAAGCACCGCTCCAGCGGCCCCAGTGATCGACGCAAGGGTCACGCCAACGACTGGACGAACATCGCACGAGGCGCCTGGAGCGAGCAGGATCTCGCCGAACGCGAGGCGCGCCTTGCACGCTCGGGCGGCCTGCTCAAAAAGAGACGACAGGACGCACGACGACGAGACCTCTCCTCCGGAGAACGCGCACAGTCCGCCGCCCAGGTCGGCGGCACCGTCAAAATCCAGGCCCCCTTCACCATCAAGGATCTTTCCGCCGCCACCGGCGTCAAGGGCGCCGACGTCGTCAAAAAGCTCTTCCTCCAGGGCGTGATGGCCACCATCAACTCCGGCATCGAGCCCGAACGCGCCCAGGAAATCATGATCGAATACGACATCGAGCTCGACGTCGTTACGGCTGTCAGCGCAGAAGCCGTCGTCACCGAACAGTTCGAGGCCCGCGACCGCGTCGATGAACGCCCACGAGGCCCGGTCGTCACCATTCTCGGACACGTCGACCACGGCAAAACCTCGCTGCTCGATCGCATCCGAAGCGCCAACGTCGCCGAGGGTGAGGCCGGCGGAATCACACAGGCAACCAGCGCCTTCCGCGTCCCCGTCTCCGTCGGCGAGACCGACAAGCACATCGTCTTCGTCGATACGCCCGGACACGCCGCCTTTACCGAGATGCGCTCACGCGGCGCCAACATCACCGATCTCGTCGTTCTCGTGGTCGCCGCCGACGACGGCGTCATGCCGCAGACCGTCGAGTCCATCAACCACGCCAAGGCCGCCGGCGTTCCCATCATCGTCGCGCTCAACAAAATCGACAAGCCCGAGGCCACCGACAGCAACATCCAGCGCATACTCAGCCAGCTCGCCGAGCACGAACTCAACCCCGCCGAATGGGGCGGCGACACCGAGGTCATCCGCACCAACGCCCTCACCGGCGAGGGTGTGCAGGACCTGCTCGAGGTGCTCGACTATCAGGCGCAGCTGCTCGAACTCAAGGCGGACTTCGGCGGGCCCGCCCGCGGCGCCGTCATCGAGTCGCGCATCGTCGAAGGTCGCGGCGCCGTCGCAAACATACTCCTCCAGGACGGGATGCTCAAGGTCGGTCAGTTCATCGTCGCCGGCCGCGCGTTCGGCCGCGTACGCGACATCGTTGACGACCGCGGTGAACGCCTCAAAGAGGCCGATCCCCCACGCCCCCTCCAGATCTCCGGCATCGATCTGATCCCCAACGCCGGCGACAAGTTCTACATCGTTGACTCGCTCAAAAAGGCGCAAGAAGCGGCCGAGCAGCGACGAGATCGTGAACGCGAAACGCAACTCGCCCAGCCCAAGGTCACGCTCGACACGCTCTTCAGCCAGATGGCCCAGAGCCAGCTCAAGGAGATCTGCATCGTCCTCAAGGCCGACGTCCAGGGCTCGATCGATGTCCTTCGCGCCGAGATCGAGGGCATCTCCACCGACGAGGTCAAGATCCGCGTGATCCACGCCGCCGTCGGAGGCATCACCGAGAGCGACACACTGCTGGCCGACGCCTCCGACGCCATCATCGTCGGCTTCAACGTCATCGCCTCGCCCCGGGCCCGCTCCGCCGCCGATGTCAAGGGCGTCGAGATCCGAAACTACCAGGTCATCTACCACATCGTGGACGACATCACCAAGGCCGCCGAAGGCCTCCTCGAACCCGAGCTGCGCGAGGAAGTCCTCGGGCACGCCGAGGTCCGCCAGGTCTTCAAGATCTCGAAGGTCGGGGCCATCGCCGGCTGCTACGTCACCGACGGCACCGTCCAGCGCGACGCCTTCGTCCGCATCACTCGCGACGACATCGTCATCGAGAACGACCGAAAGCTCGAACAACTCAAGCGCTTCAAGGACGATGCCAAAGAGGTCCGGGCCGGCATGGAGTGCGGCATGAAGATCGTCGACTACGACGACATCAAGGAGGGCGACATCCTCGAATGCTACAAGAACATCGAGGTGAAGCGCACGCTCCAGGGCGCCACATAAAATGGTCGTCGGAATCCTCCAGTTCGAGCTTCACATCCCCGCCAGCACCTCGCTGAAGGACAAGCGCCGCGTCGTCCGCGCCATCAAGGACCGCCTCCATCGCGACCACATGGTCTCCGTCGCCGAGACCGACCACCTCGACACCATCAACCTCGCCGTGCTCGGCCTGGCCTGCGCCGGCTCGGACGGAAAGGCCGTTGCACGCACGCTCGATCACATCAGCGAGCGACTCCGCGCCTGGCCGGACACCGAGCTCGGCCGCACCACGCGCGAACTCCTCACCGGCGACATGCACGCCTACGCCCACGCGGGGAATCCTACATGAGCCGGCGAACCGATCAGATCAGCTCGACCCTGCAACGCGCCGTCCAGGAAGTGCTCGCCCGCGGGCTGCACGACCCGCGCGTGACCGGGCTCACCACCATCACCGGCGTGACCGTGTCGCCGGACCTGAAGACCGCCGTCGTGCTCGTCACGGTCCTCCCGGACACCAAGCAGGCCCTCACGCTGCACGGGCTCGAGGACGCGGCGGGCCACATCCGCCACCAGGTCGCTCGCTCGGTGCGGATGCGTCGTGTTCCGGAGTTCAAGTTCAAGGCCGACCTCGCCTCCAAGGAACAGGCAGCCGTCCTCGCCGCCATCGCCAGGGCTCGCTCGGAGTATCACGATCCGCCCGACGATGACCAGCAGCCGGCGCCCGAACCGCACGAGGGCGGCTGGTGAGTTCCACCGAGGCGTCCACGCGGCTGGCAGGTCTGCTGAGTCGGCTGACCACGGCCGGCGAGCACGAACCGCCGCCCGTGCCAGAGTGCGGCGTCGAACCACTGCTCTACGAACTGCTCCGGTCATTCCTGCTCTGGGAGGCGTCGCCCGCCAAGGCCGAGCTCGCGATCGAGAGCCTCCTCAACGCCGTCGTCGACTGCAACGAGCTGCGGATCTGCCTCCCCGACGAGGTGCACGCCATGATCGGCCCCCGATACCCGCGCGGGCTCGAGCGGGCCATGCGGATACGATCGGCCCTGAACGACCTCTTCGAGCGCGAGCACGACACCTCGCTCGAAATCCTCACCACGCTGTCCAAGCGCGACGCCCGCGCCTACCTGCTGTCGCTGGAGGGCGTGCCGCCCTTCGTCGCTTCACGGGTCGTGCTGCTCGGCCTCGGGGCCCACGCGTTCCCGATGGATCATCGGCTGCTCAAGCCGCTCATCGCTGAGGGCGTGTTCGCCGCCGAGGCCACGCCCGAGGCCGCCGCCGGCTGGCTCGAAAGAAACTTCCGCGCCGGCGAGGTCCGCACCGCGTACCTGGCCATCGAGGCATGGGCCCAAATGCTCCAACCAAAGCGCTCCCGACGCCAGACCAAGAGCCAACCGCCCGCCCAACGCTCGAACAAGGCGCAGGACTGACACACGCGCCAGCCAAACCATCGGAGATCGACCGTGGCCGGACACAGCAAGTGGGCCAACATCAAGCACCGCAAGGAACGCCAGGACGCCAGACGCGGCAAGCACTGGTCCAAGTGCTCGCGTGCCATCATCGCCGCCGCCCGCGCCGGTGGCCCCGACCCCGAGATGAACCTCACCCTCCGATACGCCATCGATGAGGCACGCTACGCCAACATGCCTAAGGACAACATCGAACGCGCCATCAAAAAGGGCGCCGGCGCCGGAACGGGTGAAAACTACGAATCGGCACGCTACGAGGGCTACGGCCCGGCCGGCGTCGCCATACTCGTCGACACACTCACAGACAACCGCACCCGCACCGTCAACGAACTCCGATCGATCTTCAACAAGGGGGGCGGCAATCTCGGCGGCGCCGGCTGCGTCGCCTACATGTTCGACACGCTCGGCCAGATCCTCGTCAACGCCGACGACGCCGACGAGGACACGATCATGGACGCCGCCATCGACGCCGGCGCCCAGGACGTCGCCCCACCCGAGCCCGCCGACGGCGACGAGGGCGTCTGGACCATCACCACCGGCCCCACCGAGTTTCAGACCGTCAAAGACGCGCTCGAAAACGCCGGCATTCCCATCGCACAGGCACAGATCGCCATGGTCCCCAAAAACACGATCACGCTGAGCCGCCAAGACGCCCGCAAGCTCATCAACCTCGTCGAGACCCTCGAAGACAACGAAGACGCCCAGAAGGTCTACACCAACGCCGACTTCGACCACGATCTTTCATAGCAAGCCACAGCGACGCCCGGTGTCTCCAATCGAAACCGCAGCGCGACGGGCGCGGGGAATCTCACGTGTCGCACGAGCGGGTACGGCTGGCGGAGCGCGGCTCACACCTACGCCCCGCACCTCTCCTTCTGAATGCCCAGCAGATACGCTTCCGCATCGACCGGCGTCATCGGCCGTGCGAAGTAGTAGCCTTGTCCCCATGTGCAGTCGATCGATTGCAGCGCGCCGATTGTATCTTCCATCTCAACGCCCTCGGCCACGGTCGTGATCCCCAGGTTCCCTGCCAGCGCCGTGATTGATGCCACCACCGCCAGAAGCGACCGATCACCATCAAGAGAGCGAACGAAGGACTGGTCAATCTTCAACACGTCGATTGGATAACTGTGAAGTGCGCTCAACGATGAAACCCCGGTGCCGAAATCATCCAATACAATCTGCACGCCACGTTCCCGAAGCTCCGCGAGCAGTGGGATGACGTCAAACCGTTCGTCTGAGATCATGGATTCCGTGATCTCCAGTTTCAGGTCCTCCGCCGGCAGATCATTCTCTCGCAGGCAGTCGAGAACATCATCAATCAGAGCGGAATCCATGAGCTGCCGCCTCGAAATGTTCACGTTTATCGAGAGCTTTGCTTCCAGACCCAGCCGACGATTCCAGTCGGCGATCTGCCGGCACGCCGTGCGAAGCACCCACCGTCCGATACCGATAATCATACCGGTCTCTTCGGCGATCGGGATGAAGTCAACGGGGCTGACCACGCCCCGATCCGGATGATCCCAGCGGAGGAGCGCCTCGAATCCCGACACCGTGCCCGTCTCCAGGGAGACGATCGGCTGGTAGACAAGCCTCAGTTGATTATCCTCAAGAGCGAAGCGGAGAGATGATTCGAGCGACTGCCGGCTCATCGCCCGCTCGTGCATCGCCCTGTCGAACTGCACGACTCTCGCCCCGCCGTCTTCCTTCGCCTGGTACATGGCGGCGTCGGCATCGCGAAGCATGTCGGCGGCGCTCTGGTGGGCATGTTCATTGGTCACCAGGCCGATGCTGGCGGTGGAGACGATTCGATGGCTCACGACATCATGCGGCTCGGCGAATTCATGCAGAAGTCGTTCGGCCTTCTCTCTGCCCTCCGACCACTCGGACAAGCTGTCAAGAAGCACAACAAACTCGTCGCCCCCAAAGCGGGCCACGGTGTCAGGATCTCGAACACTATTGCGAAAAACCCTTGCGATACTGCGCAGAAGGGCATCACCCACCTCATGGCCCAAGCTGTCATTGACGACCTTGAATCGATCGAAATCGAAGAAGAGAACGGCGAAGCGGCTGCCATCACGGTCCGAACGCCTCATCGCGCAGTCCAAACGATCCATAAAGACCGCCCGATTCGACAACCCGGTCAGGCTGTCGGTGGTTGCGGCGATCTCAAGCTCGTCAATCGCGGCCAGCCTTTGAGACTTGGCGCGTCTCTCATCCTCCACCGCCTTGATCAATGTTGTGTTGGACCGGCGAAGCTCCTCTTCCACCAGCTCTCGGGCCTGAGACGCTGCAATCACTTCATCCCGCGATGCAGTCGTTTGCCGCAAACTATCCGCCATTTGGTCAAACGCCCGGCTCACCATGCCCAGTTCATCCCGCGTCTTCACATCGATGCGGTGGTCGAGGTTCCCCCGGCGGAACTCTGCCGCTCCATGCGAGAGTCGTTTCGTGGCGTTGGCAATCTCATTGGAAACGATCCAGCCAATGCTGGCCACTGTGACAAAGATGAACAACCCGGCGCCAATGAAGAAGATGGCGATAATGCCCGAGCGCTGCGCGTCCTTCGTCGCGAGATCGGATTCCACATGGATCAGCATCTGGATCTCGTCGTTCAGGATGCGGTCGATCTCATCGCGGTATTCTTCGAACCTCTCGGTCAATATGTGGATCCGGTCCGTGAGCGCCACGATGCCGATGCCCACGATCGCCGCCTCGGAAAAGTCTCTGCCGATTCGGTTGAGCGATTCTTCCTCATCCTCCGACAGGCGGGCCTGGCGATACTGGGTTATAGAGCGCCCGAAGACCGATTCGGAGCCGACGATCTTCCGCTTGACGCCCGGATCTTGCTCCAGGACATAGTCCGAAATCGCCGCGACATAATCATGAATGAAGATCTCCATATCGAGCGCGGCCCTGAACTTTATCAATGCGTCGGCAGTGGACAGGTCGGCTCGGTGGCGACCTTCGACAGCGGCGAGGGGCTGGACAACGTGCTGCAAAGCTTCGAAGGCGAGGTCGAGTTTGTGGTCGACCAGCTCGTCAATGTGCTCAACGGCTTCACGAAACAACCGAAGATCCTCGTGGCGCCGCCCGGCTATCGACACAATCTCGTCGCCCAGCGTCTTGAAGTCTTGATACAGCTCAGCGACCTGGAGGCCCAGCGCCCTTTGCTCGTCCGTCTCGACCAGCCGCTCGAATTGACTTGCGTACCGCTCGAAGTCGCGCTCGGAGTCAAGCATCTTTTCGATGTCTTCCTCCTCGTGATCCCAGACGTAATCGAACACCGCCTGAGCCGTCTCCCCCACGTTGATCTCCATCTCGAGAATTGCCTGCTCGAGCGGCTCCTCGACCTCGGCCAACTGCCGCGCGTCCGCCATCATCCGCTGGACGAGGTACATGCCGACGGCGCCGTTCACCACGAGAAACGACAACACCAGCAGGGTATTGAGTTTGAGTTTCGTGGCGATTGTCATGTTCGGCATTCCTCGGTCATGGGCTCAGCGCTGCTTTGCTTGAGCAGCATGCGATGCCGCGCACATGACCGGTGAAGTTCTCGATGAATCGAACAATGCCCCTCGCCCGAGCCCTTCCGGGTTCAAAACCGCACGTGTCCGCACCCTCCCGGCTGGACCCGGCCGGCGCGCGGACCGTCGCCATTAAGACGCACCCCACCCGGACGGTGAAGCACACGATAAACTGCCTGAGGCTTCTCATTCGTCGCGGTTGCCTCGTCGTGAATCATCCGCGCGCAATCATGGAGTGCAGGCGGCCGTATTGACATTTTCATCGTCACGTGGTGGCCGGGTCTTGATCCCGTCTGGGCAGGTTATGGGGCCACAGCGCCACTCTTGACCGACACTTCCACTCGGACCCTCGCCCGGCTCCATGGCCGAGCTTTCCGAGTACGACCGTGACGCCGACCCCCGGCACGCCCGTATTGCAGTCGCTCGCTCGTGAACGGAATCGACGGCGACGGGCCGAGCCATGCAATTGCAGGTCTGCACACGTAGCCGGTCTGCCACCACACAAGTTCCATCCGGGGAACCCGCGTGTAGACAGACGCGGCGCGCACCGCTCCGCTACCATCGCGACATGAGAAAAAGCGTCCGAATCGCGGAGATCGTCCACGCCGTCTCGCTGGGCGTCTGGCTGGGCGTGATCCTCACCGCCGCCTTCGCCGCCGCGAGCCTCTTTCCCGTCATGCGCCAGCTCGACCCCACGCTCGGCGCGTACCCGGCCTTCGAGGGCGACCACGTCCCGCTCGCCGGCGGCCGAATCGCCGTGAAAATCTTCCTCTTCGCCGACCTCGCCGGCTTCCTCTGCCTCATGCTCGCGGGGCTGAGCACGCTGGTGTGGATACTGGTGGAATGGCCTCGCCGACCCAAGGCCGCCGCCATCCGCTCCACACTGCTCCTGGCGCTCGTCCTGGTCTTCGGCTACAACCTGATCGTGCA
>JADFOF010000093.1 GCA_022563015.1 Planctomycetota bacterium | reverse complement strand
GAAGAGAATGCAAGGCGTCTGGCCGACGCCATCGGGTTCTCGTACAACTATCTGCCGGAGATAGACGAATACGCGCACACGACCGCACTGATGGTGCTCTCGCCGGACGGTGTGCTTTCGCACGTCTTTCCAAATCTCACATTCCGCAACCCTGATTCGGCCAAACCCGTGCGGGATCTGAAGCTCTCGATGCTCAAGGCGACGGAGGGCGAGATCGCGGATTCGATCGCCGACTTTGTGCTGAACTTCTGCTACACCTACGACCCGACGAGGGGGGCGTACACGCTTGAGGCGATGCGTCTCATGCAGGTTGTCGGTGTGTTGACGGTGGCGGGATTGAGCGTGCTGATTGGCGGGAATCGTCTGCGTGAGATTCGCCGAAAGAAACGTACCAGGCTTGAACGAGATATGAACGAGGGGCCGGGCGTCGGTGCTCAGCCGGTTGTCCGCTAGACCCAGGATCGGAACATGACCACGTCCGCAACACTTTTGACACTTGCACAGGGCCCTGTGCAGGATTTTCTGTTCGGCAAGGGTGGCCTCAACGCCGGTACGCCTGGCAGTGAGATGGCTTCGACGGTTGACGGGCTGTTCATGGCGATCTTCTGGATCTCGATGTTCATGTTTGTCCTGCTGATGGGGCTGACGTTGTACTTTGTGTTCAAGTATCGTTTCAAGCCCGGCGTGCCGAGCCAGCGCAGCGTGAGTCACAACACGCCGCTCGAGTTGTTCTGGACGGTCGTGCCGCTGGTGGTGATGACCTGGATCTTTTTCGAGGGATTCTGGAGTTACATGGACATGCAGACGGTCAAGGCGGGTGCGGAGCCGATCTCGGTGAGCGCGAGCATGTGGCAGTGGAAGTTCACGTATTCCAACGGAGCGTTCAGCCCTGAGACGCAGCAGATCGCAGGGAAGTTGCAGCCGGTCTTCGTCGTGCCGGCCGGCAAGCCCGTGCACTTGACGCTGACATCGAAAGATGTGATTCACAGCTTCTGGGTGCCAGCGTTTCGCAACAAGCGTGACGTGTTTCCCAACCGGTACACCACATACAACTTCGAGGCGCTTCCGCTGACGGAAGACGACAAGTGGCATGATCCGATTCCGGAGGTTAAGCGGGCGTATCACAATCTGCGGTACCAGTACCGCGATCACTACCTCTTCTGCGCGGAGTTCTGTGGCAATCAGCACTCTGAGATGGCGGCGATCATTCGCGTTGTCGAGCCTGAGGTGTATGTCAAAATTGTCGAGGGTTGGGGCACGCCCGACCTCATAACTCCGAAAGAGAAAATTGAGTGGCTGAGATTGAAGTATGGGTGCATTTCGTGTCACTCGCTTGATGGCAGTCCCAGCGCGGGGCCGACCTGGATGAATCTCTTCGGGTACGAGTTTGACTACATGGACGGCACGAAGAAGACGGTGGACGAGAACCACATACGAATTGCGATCATTACGCCCAATGCGGATATTCGCGCCGACTTCCAGCGGGAGGGATGAGCCCCAGTCCGGAACTTTCCGCTGAGCACCTGGACTGGTTCATCGAGGGATTCCACTACCTCAGCGACAGGGGACCCAAGCCGATGATAAAAGAGGGTGGAGATGAGGGTGCGGACGAAGGTGTGCCAGGGGGTGCCGAAGAGGACGGCGAAACGGACGAAAAGAGCAATCCATCGGGCGAGTCCGGCGCTGAAGAAGGCGTCGGCGAAGGCGGGGCGAAACCAGATGGGGCGTAACCAGAGGGAGACCGCCCACGAGGCGAACGAGCAATGACGACCACCAACGATCCAGACATGATCGCAAACGAAGGGCACGGTGCCTCCCCGGGTGCCTCAAACGGTGCTCTCCACGACGCCCACCACGACGTGAGCTACCTTACCCCCAAGGGCGGGTTCTGGGCAACCGTCTGGGACTGGGCCACGACGATCGACCACGAGAAAATCGGCGTGATGTATCTCTGCGCGATTTTGTTCATGTTCTTCCTGGGCGGCATGCTTGCGCTGCTCATCCGTCTCGAGTTGTGGGTACCCAACACCGTCATCATCGGTGTTGAGGGTGACTTCCTCGGCAGGTTTATCAAGCACGATTCGCTGGCCGAGGCTGGCAACACGTTCAACCGCGTCATGACGCTCCACGGCGCGATCATGGTGTTTCTGTTCATCATCCCCAGTATCCCGGCGGCGCTGGGCAACTTCTTCTTGCCATTGATGATCGGCGCCAAGGACGTGGCTTTTCCACGCCTGAACCTCTTGAGCTGGTACATCTATGTCTTTGGCGCGATCTTTGCGGTTAGCGCGATTCTGCTTGGGGGCGTCGATACGGGGTGGACGTTCTATACGCCTTACAGCTCAGCTGTCGCTGCGGATCATGCGAACATTGTGCTCATGGTTCTTGGCGTGTTTATTCTGGGGTTTAGTTCGATCTTTACAGGGTTGAACTTTGTTGTGACGGTGCACAAATTGCGATGCCCGGGGATGGGCTGGTTTGACATGCCGCTTTTCGTCTGGGCGATCTATGCGACGGCGATCATTCAGGTGCTCGCCACTCCCGTCATCGGCATCACAACGCTGCTCCTGGTCTTTGAGCGCCTGTTCGGCATCGGCATTTTCGATCCTAATCTTGGCGGCGATCCGGTCCTCTTCCAGCACTTCTTCTGGTTCTACAGCCATCCGGTCGTCTACATCATGATCCTGCCGGCCATGGGCATCATCAGCGAGGTGATCCCCATCCACTCGCGCAAGAGGATCTTCGGCTATCGGGCGATCGCGTTCAGTTCGCTGGCGATCGCGGCCATCGCGTTCCTCGTCTGGGGGCACCACCTGTTCGCCGCGGAGGGACCACTCGTCGCGGTCCTGTTCAGCGCCCTGACGTTCCTGGTCGCCATCCCCACCGCCGTCAAGGTCTTCAACTGGATCTCGACGCTGTATAAGGGCTCGATCCGCCTCGACACCGCGATGCTCTACACGCTCGCTTTCCTCTGGACGTTCTCGGTCGGGGGTCTCACCGGCCTGCCCCTGGCCACGCTTGCCACAAACCTGCAGCTCCACGACACCTACTTCGTCGTCGCGCACTTCCACTACACGATGTTCGGCGGGACGGTCATCGCGCTCCTGTCCGGCCTGCACCACTGGTGGGGCAAGATGTTCGGACGCGAATACGCGGAGCGTCCGGCCCAGATCGGGTTCTGGCTCGTCTTCATCGGGTTCAACCTCACCTTCCTCACGCAGTTCATCCTCGGGATTCACGGCATGCCGCGGCGCTACGCCTCCTATGTCCCCGAGTTCCAGCAGTTGCACCAGATCAGCACCATCGGCTCCGTGATTCTCGCCTCGGGCTTCCTGCTCCATCTGCTGGTGTTCGTTCACTCGCTGGTGGCCGGACCAAAGGCCAAGCCCAACAAGTGGGGCGGCCTCACGCTCGAGTGGGAGACCTCGTCGCCGCCCATCGAGCACAACTTCCACCACGAGCCGCTCGTCAAGCACGGGCCCTACGACTTCGACGATTTCGTCCCGCCGCAGTGCGATCCGGACGAGTTTGCAAGGCCTGACCCGCCCCAGGAGCATCCACCCACCCCTTAGACCATCCACGCCGCCGCCGTCGGGCTGCGGACGGAGCGAACGATGTCCTCGATCACCTCAACCCCGGCGTCAGGCGACACGCGCCCCTACCACGAGCGCTACAAGCCCGCCGACCACTTCCGCTCGCGCGACGACGAGTTCGACGCGGTCAAGTTCGGCGTCTGGCTCCTGCTCGCCACCGAGGTGCTGCTCTTCGCCGGCCTGTTCTGCGCCTACGCCGTCTTCCGCATGCTCTACCCCGAGGCGTTCGCCAACGGCTCGCACCATCTGAACTGGAAGCTGGGTGCGGCCAACACCGTGATTCTGCTCCTCTCCAGCTTCACCATCGCCACCAGCATCCACAACGCCCAGAAGGGGCAGATCGGGTGGCTCAAGTTCAACCTCGCCTTCACGGTGCTGTGCGGCGCCGCATTCCTCGTCATCAAGGGCGTGTTCGAGTACTACCCGAAGCTCTCCGCCGGCAAGGCACCGGGCATCTTCTTCAGCTACCCCTTCGCCACCGACCCCTACGAGCCCATCTGGTGGGGCATCTACTACTGCGCCACCGGCGTCCACGCCACGCACGTCTTCGTCGGCATCTGCCTCATCACCTGGCTGTTCATCCGCGCCCACAAGGGGCACTTCGGCCCGACCCACTACAACGCCGTCGAGGGCGTCGGACTCTACTGGCACATCGTTGACGTAATCTGGATCTTCCTCTTCCCGCTGCTGTACCTCATCCACTGAACCATCCGCGACACCGAGCCATGAAGAAACACAAGCCCGAACCAGTCCCGCACGAGCTCTCCGAAGAGGAGATGCTCGACCCGCACGGCAACGTCACCCACGAGCACGTGATCCTCTCCAGCACCATGCTGCTTGGGGTGCTGTTGATCCTGCTGTTCTTCACCTTCATGACCGTCGCCGCCTCCCGCGCCGAGATCGCCATCGCCGACGGGCTCCACATCGACATCCCGCAATGGGTCAACGTCTCCGTCGCCATGACCATCGCGGTCATCAAGGCCATCTTCGTCGCACTGTTCTTCATGCAGCTCAAGTACGACAACAAGCTCAACGCCGTCGTCGCCGCCACCTGCATCTCCGGACTCGGGCTCTTTCTCGGCTTCTCGATGCTCGATCTGGGAACGCGCGGCATCATCAATCCCGAGGAGCAGAACGAGATCCAGCTCGGCGGCGCCGGGCTCCCGCGCGACAACAAGGTGGCCACCATCGTGGCTGCCAAGAACAGGTACATCGAAGAGCACGGATTGTCGGCGTGGCAAGAGGAAATGAGGGCGCACCACGGCGATCACCTCCCCGAGAGCGCCAGCTGGTCCGGCCCGGATCAGAGCCGGCCGAGGCATGGTCCCACCGGCCTGTTCGACGCGGGCGGCGCAGAGCACTCCGGCCATTGACTCGTCGTTTTACCCGCCCCAGGGCTTGACCCATGACACGCACACGCACAATCGCGCTCGCACTGGCCGCCGCCGCACTGGCCTCGACACTCGCGGGCGGATATTTCATGGCCAGGCGCGTCGGCCTCCACAATGAGACCTCGGGTCGCCGGCTCTACGGGTTCATCAACATCGGCGACCGCTCGTTCACCTTCGCCTCGCGAGACGTCACCCTCACCGACGAGCCGGACGGGCACGGCGGCGAGGTGCTCGTGGTGCGCTACGGCGACGAGGAACTCACGCTCAGGCCCACGCGCACGCCCGACCCCGCCGGGATGCCCGGCCTCACACGCCACATGAACTGGATGCGCGTTCTCCGATTCGCCCCGCTCCAAGGCGTGGACGGGCCCTCGCTCGAGCGCGCCATCCGCTCCGGCCGCATCACCGATCGCCTCGCCATCGTCATCCACATCCCCCCGCAGGGCGCCGAACCCGGATCCTTCGCCGAGGTCTGGAAGCGAAGCTCATGGTTCGACTTCTACGAGTTCCTGCCCGACGGCACGTTCCTGCACCAGCGCAAGGCCTACCCGGAAAGCGACAAGGCGCTCGCCCGACGCCAGGCCCGCGCACGCCGCGAGGGAAAGCCGATCCCTGAGCGGTCCGCGGATGATCTCAACCCCAATTCATGGCGGTACCAGGCGGCGAGCATCGTCCGCTCCGGGCGCGATCGGCCCACGATGCTCCCCGGCGCCATGTCGCCCGATCTCGCGTTCACAGAAGACGCGGTCGGTTCCATGGGATGGACCCTGCCGTTCACGAGCGTCTCGATCTTCGCGCTGGCGGCCTCGCTGTGCGTCGCCTTCGCGCCCGCGCGAGATCAAGCAGGTGCGTCGTGAACCGGGTCAGTGCCCCTTGAGCAGCTCGAAGATCTTCTTCGCCGTGCTCGCGCTGTAGATCTGCTCGCGGAACTCCTCGACCGAGATCAGCCGACTGATCAACGCCAGCGCCTGGATATGGTCGCTCGTGCGATCCGGCGGGCTGGCCAGCAGCACGACCAGCGAGACCGGCTGGCCGTCGATCGCCTCGAAATCCATCGGCGGATTCGGCTTGCCGATGGCGATCGACAGCTCGCTCATACCCTCGCACTTGCCGTGCGGAATCGCCAGCCCGTGCCCGATCCCCGTGGTCCGCGTCTGCTCACGGGTCCACACCGCCTCCTTGAGCACCGCCGCGTCCCGCACCCGCTCCTGCCCCGCCAGCAGGTCCACCAGCTCGTCGATCACGCCCTGCTTGGTCGTGGACTCCAGCGGGGCCTTCACGCACTCAATGCTGAGCAGATCCAGGAGCTTCATCACGGCCTCGCGGGGTGGTCAACAGCTCGATTCACCGCCCCGGCTGGGTCGGCGAGTCGGGAGTGTAGCCGCCCCGCCCCATGCGGCAAAGCAGGCACGAGTAGCTTCCATCGCGCCACGCGCGGTCTGGCAGCCCCGGGCCTCCGGTCGGCTTGACCGCCCGATCCCGCTCCACACGCAGGCCCGGTGTCTGATCGGCATAGCCACGGGTCATAGCGCCGTTCTCCACCTCTTCCACGCTGCACGTGGCGTACACCAGCCGACCCTCCGCGCTCAGCAGGCCCATCGCGCGTGAGATGATCTCACGCTGCAGCCGTGCGATGCGGGCCAGCGCCTGCCCCGACCCGCGATACCGCGCCTCCACGCGCCGCGCCAGCACGCCCGAGTTCGAGCACGGCACGTCCAGCAGCACGAGGTCGGCCCGGCCGGCGTAGCGCTCGTGCAGCGTCTCGAAGGGCGTCACCTCGACGCGCTGGTGCTCGGCGAACACGCCGGCCAGAACGCTCCGCCGTACCGCGTCCGAATCCGTCGCCACGATCAAGGCCTCGGGGAACATCGCCGCCAGCTGCCGCGTCTTGGTCCCTCGGCCGGCGCACACGTCGATGACCACCCGCGGACGAAGCCCCTGCGCCACGTCCAGCGACGCCGACGACGCCGGGTCCTGCACCCACACGTCCGGGCGACGCGCCAGCAGATCGATCAGCCCGGCGCGGTCGCCGCGATGCACGTAGTGCCCCGACTGCTCGTGCGGCTCAAGATCCTCGCCGGGCTCGATCGGCGCCGTCGCGTGCACCGCGTTGATGATCGTCGGCGCCGATCGAATCGAGTGCAGCGCGATCCGCCTGGTCTCGTCCTCGCCGAACGCGTCGATCCAGCGTGCGATGAAGGCCCGGCTGTGGCTGGTCGCGATGCTCAGACGCGCCGTCGCATCATCGACGGGCAGTATCGGCCTGGTCAGACCCAGCGCCCGCCCATCGGCCAGCGGAATCTCGTCGCACCCGTCGCTCCATCTCGCGCGGATCGGCCCGCGCAGCTCGGTCAGCCGACGCAGGCCCGCGTTGACAAACCCGCCGACCTTGCGCCCGCCATGGCGACTCGCCCATTCGACGGCCAGGCTCACCGCGGCGTGGTCCGGCACCCGGTCCAGGAACAGCATCTGGGCCGCCCCGCACGCCAGCGACGCCTGCACCTCGGGCTGGCATTCCTTGAAGGGTCGGCTGATGCCGGCCCCGACCAGGCGCGAGATCGTCAGCCACCGTCGGATCGCCGCGTCGTAGATCGCGTGCGCCAGCGCCGCGTCGCGCCCGCTCAGCCCTGTAGTATCCAGCTCTTGCGTGTCCAGCCGCGAAATACGCGTCGCCTGTTCGGCAAGCCTCGCGCACACCACATCGCGCGGGTCCGGGTTCCCGTATCCTGCCTGTGGCGTGTGCGGCTGAAGCGACCTTGAACGAGCCATGGCCGACTGTAGACTCGCAGACGCCTTCGCCCCAAGCCCCGTCCTCGCATGAACAGACGCAAGGACCACGCACGACAGCATCACACCGGCCCGCCGCCGGGCGCGGCGCCACGGCCCGCAGCCTCGCGCCGCGGCGGCTTCCTGGCTCAGATGAAGATCAGGAAGAAGATGATCGTGCTGCACACCTGCTTCTCGCTCGGGCTCGCCGGTGTTCTCTTCGTCGCGCTGCGACCGGCCATCGCCGAGGTGCTCAAGCAGTCCGAGATGAACGAGGCCAGGCTGCTGCTCGAGATGGTCGTCCCCGGGCGCGTCGGCGACGCGTCGTCGCTGATTGTGTCGCCCCACGCCTCGGTGCGCTTCGGCGATGCGGCCGAGCTCGGCATCGACGATCGATCGATCGATCTCGCCCGCGGCGCCAACGGCTCGCCCGTGGACGCGGGCTCGGGGCTCGACGGCGCGCGCATGCTCACGATCGTGACCGCCGCCGACGGCTCGGAAATCTTCGCCCTCGCAAGCGTGCGCATCCCCGAGGCCAGGCGCGCGATCCGGAGCATCTATATTCTGTTGATCGTTGCGCTTCTGGCCGTCTACGGGCTGGTGGCGGCGGCGATCGAGGTCTTCGTTCTTCCCAGCGCGGTGTACGCGCCGATCCGGCGCATCCTCGACGCCGACGCCGCCGTCCAGCAGGGACGCGCCAGCGACGAACTCATCCCCGACACCGCAATCCCGGCGGACGAGCTCGGCGAGATCATGCGCAGCCGAAATGCGTCCATCATGACCATCCGCCGCCACGAGCACGACCTGGCCGACGCGCTCGGCCGGCTCGAAGAGGTCGCCTCCGATCTGGCCAGGAAGAACCATCTGCTCGAGAACGCCCGGCGGAATCTCGCCGAGAGCGACCGTCTCGCCACGCTGGGCATGATGTCCGCCGGCATCGCCCACGAGCTGAACACACCCCTGGCGGTGCTCAAAGGGCTGGTCGAGAAGCTCGACGACAACCCGCAGGGGCTGGACCGCGCGCAGGCGGCGCTCATGCGCCGGGTCGTGGGTCGGCTCGAACGACTCGGCGACAGCCTGCTCGACTTCGCACGAGCGCGCACGTTCGACCGTCGGCTCACACCGCTTCGACCGCTCGTCGACGAGGCGTTCGCGCTGGTTCGGCTCGACCGCGAGATGTCCGCCCGCATCGAGCTGGTCAATGCCGCCCCCTCGGACCTGTCCGTCTCCTGCGACGCCGACCGCATGCTGCAGGTGCTCGTCAATCTCGTCCGCAACGCGGTGGATGCGATCGTCGCCCAGCGCTCCGGCGCCGCCGAAACCGTCATCGTCGACGCCAGCCTCATCCAGCGCGACGGCGGCGACTGGACGTCGATCACCGTCACCGACACCGGCCCGGGAATCGACGCCGATCTTTTGCACAAGGTCTTCGAGCCGTTCGTCACCACGGGGCTCGACGCCCGCGGCACCGGGCTCGGCCTGGCCGTCGTCGATGGAATCGTCCGCGAGCACGGCGGGCTGGTGCTGGCGCGCAATCGCGGCGTCGAGTCCCCGCGCGACCGAACGGGCGGGTCGCGCGGCGCCGTCTTTGAAGTGCTGCTCCCGCGCATCGCGTAGACTCCCCGCTGCAAGCACGCTTCGCCGCTCGGGCAAGGGGCGCCGAAGGAGAACGAGTATGCCGGCCACTAGCTTTGTCACCCATCTCGAAGCCGCGATCGACGGCACGGTGCTGCCCGCCCGCACGATCCAGACCACGCACGAGTCGAGGCCGCTCTGGGTGCGCTACGACCTGGACGCGGTCTCGCGCGCCGTCTCCAGGGCCGACCTGCGCGATCGCCCGCCGACGCTCTGGCGCTACCGCGAGCTGCTGCCCGTCGATGACGACTCGTGCATCGTCTCGCTGGGCGAGGGCATGACGCCGCTCATCGACTGCCCGCGCCTCGCGTCCAGCCTCGGCATCGATCGCCTGCTCATCAAGGACGAGTCGCAGCTGCCGACCGGGTCGTTCAAGTCCCGCGGCATGGCCGTGGCGGTCTCGATGGCCAGGCAGTTCGGCATCAAGCGCGTCGCGGTACCCACCGCCGGGAACGCCGGCG
>JADFOF010000092.1 GCA_022563015.1 Planctomycetota bacterium | reverse complement strand
CCAGGGCACGCTCATCGAGGTGCTCACCGCCGACGATGACGACGACACGCTCACCAACGGCACGCCGCACTGCCAGCAGATACTCGCGGCCTTTGCCGATGGGCTCATCACCCCGAGTTTCGAGATCAACTGCGGCGGCGACTCGGCAGGGCCGGGGCGCTCCTGCTACGCGGATTTCGATGCGTCCACGGGCCCGGGCGTGCTGGACATCTTCGATTATCTCGCGTTCCAGAGCCTCTTCCTTGAGCGCGACCCGCAAGCCTGCGACTGCGATACATCGAGCGGCCCGGGCGTCTGCGACGTGTTCGATTTCATCTGCTTCCAGACGGCGTTTGCCGCCGGCTGCGAGAAGGAGTGACACCATGAGACGAACCAGGTTGTCTCTGTTGATGGTCCTCGTCGCTGTTCCCGCTCTCGCCCAGACCGACGGGACGTATCTGCTGGTGTCGAGCAACACCGTCAGCCCCACGACGCCGACGACGACGATCGAGATCTGGGCCACGTGGACTGATCCCAGAGTCGAGTACATCTTCGGTGCCGGCGATTTCGATCTGACAGCCGGGGGCGGCGTTTTCTCGAATCCCGTCAACGTGCTCAACGGCTCCGGCTCGACCACCGGCGTGATCGCGGGCAACGTGATCTCCGGTGCCGTCAACGCCCAACTCCATATCCCGCCGGTCGGAATCATTGGCTCGCGTGATAACCCGATCCTGCTGGCCACGTACGACTGGACCACCACGGACTTCACACCCCGCACCGTCAGCCTGGACACCAGTAACACTACCCTTTTTATCGTTCACACATGGGACACCAGCTTTCCCAACGCGAATTCCTTTCAATTGTTCCCAGGTAGCTTCACGCCCGGGTCAGGTGTGATCAACGTCATCCCCGCTCCGGCCGCGTGGCTCGTGCTCGCGCTGCCGCTTGTGGCGGCCACACGAAGGCGGCGATCGTGAGCGTTTCCTGCGCCCTCGACTGCGACACAAGCGCCAGCCCAGGCGATGAAGTCGTTTTCTGATCGTGCGAAGTCGAACGGGGACCGCCTGCTCGCGCAGGCGGCTCTGTTGTGGCGGTGACGGGCGGGCGACCCGGGGTGGGGCGGTGAGCCACTCGCTTGCGCTCGGGCCTCCTTTTTCTGCGGTGAGCCGCTCGCTTGCGCTCGGGCCTCTTTTCACAGCGCGTCCCGGTGCGGGGCGCGGGATCGGAACTACCATGCGGCGAGATGGCTCAACGACAGCTGCATGACCGTTACTTCCGTCAGGCCAAGGCCGAGGGGTACCTGGCGCGGTCGGCGTACAAGCTGATCGAGATCAACGAGCGCAAGCGGCTGATCCGTCGCGGCGACGCGGTGCTGGACCTCGGGTGCGCCCCGGGGTCGTGGCTGCAGGTGGCGGCGGAACTGGTCGGGCCACGCGGCGTCGTGGTGGGGATCGACCTCAAGGCGGTGGTGGCCGAGATGGCTGCCAACGTAAGCACGATCGTGGGCGACATCAACGCGGTGTCGGCGGAGGATTTGCTGGCGTCGGCTCGGAGAGGCGATCCACCAAGGCCGGAGTCAGCTCGGAGAGCCGACCCACCTATGCCGGAATCGGCTCGGAGAGCCGATCCACCAAGGCCGGAGTCGGCTCGGAGAGCCGACGTACCTGCGGAGGAGGCGGGGCGCGGATTTCAGGTCGTCCTCAGCGACATGGCGCCCAACACGACCGGAGCCGGCGACGACTTCGTCTCCGAGCGGCTGTGCCGACGCGTGCTCGAACTGCTGCCCGGGGTGCTCAAGCCGGGCGGAAACCTGGTGATGAAGGTGCTGGAGGGGTCGGGCTACCCGGGGCTGCTGGGCGACACGAGCGCGATGTTCACCGCGTGCAAGGGGTTCAAGCCGCGGGCGAGCCGGGACGCGTCGCGGGAGATCTACATCGTCGGGCGCGGGTACCGGGGGTAGGGAATCGTCAGATCGGATGTCACGTCGAGATGAGTGCGGGACGCCGAGTCTGAGCAGAGCGAAGGCTCGGATATCTCGCGTTGACCTGCATACGCGTGATCCGAGCCTTCGCCCGCGACGGGCTCAGACTCGGCGTCCGTTCAGGTGCGGATGGGACGCGTTGAGTGGCACCGCGCAGGAACACATACCCTGTGGGCGTGACATTCCTTGCACCCATCCCGGCGATCGCGGCGGCGGCGGTCGCGGTGCCTGCGCTCCTGGTGTTCTACTTTCTCAGGCTCAAGCGCCGGCCGGTGCGCGTCAGCTCGACCATGCTGTGGGAGGACGCGGCGCACGACCTGCAGGTCAACGTGCCTTTGCGCTGGCTCCGCCCGTCGTGGCTGCTGCTGCTGCAGCTGATCGCGCTTGGGCTATTGCTGGGGGCGCTGGGTCGGCCGGCGGTGCGCATGGACGCGGCGGCGGGCGAGCGGCTGGTGGTCATCATCGATCGCTCGGCGTCGATGAACGCGCGCGACGAATCCGGGGTGACGCGCCTGGACCGGGCCACGACGCGGGCGGTCGAGCTGGTCCGGGAGGCGGCGCGGGCCGGCTCGCGCGTCATGCTCGTCGTCTTCGCGACCACCGCCGAGGTGCCGGTCGGGTTCACCTCCGACACGCGGCGGCTGGTGCGGGCGATCGAGTCGATCGAGCCGACGGATGGTCATGGCGACCTTCGGGCGGCGCTGTCGCTCGTCTCCGCGGCCGGGGCCAACGAGATCAGCGAGACCGCGACGCCGGGGGGGGCGGGGACGCTCATGGACGTGGTGCTGCTGAGCGACGGCGTGTTCGACGAGACCGAGCCGCTGCACGTGCCCGGCGCGCGGGTTCGATACGAGTCGATGTCGGCAGCAGAGGGCGGGGACAGGCAGAACGTCTCGATCGACGCGCTGAGCGCCTCGCGCGATCCGAATCGGCCGGGCGTGGTCCGCGCCTTCGTGCGCCTGGCCAGCACGCGCCACGAGCCGGTGAGCGCCACACTCACGCTCGATTTCGAGGGGGTGGTTTTCGAGCGCCGCGTGGTCGACATTCCCGCCGCCATGGGCGACGGCTCGCCCGGCGAGGCTTCACTGACGCTGCGGCTGAACGAGCTTCGGGGAGGCGTGCTGCGCGTCAGCATCGACGCGGCCGACGCGCTGGGTGCGGACAACAACGCGGCGGTGGTCCTGCCGGCGGCCGGGCGACCGAGCGTGCTGCTCGTGCACCCCGACGGCGAAGGCGCAGGGCAGGGCGCGGTGTGGCTGATCGCCGACGTGCTGGCAGAGCTGTCATTGTCGGGCGTGCAGGTCGTCGGGGCGTCGGAGGGGGAGTCGATGCGGCGCGACGGTCGGATCGGACGGTTCGGGCTGGTGGTGTACGACCGTGTGTCGCCGGTGCGGCTGGCGCCGACGCCGTCTTTGAGCTTCGGCGCGACGCTGCCGATCGACGGGTTCACAGCCCGCGTCAACAACGCGCCGACGCGCGTGCTGTCGTGGCGGCGGACGGACGATTTGTTGCGCGACGTGTCGCTGGACGCGCTGGTGGCAGCCCAGACCGCGACGCTGACGATGGACCGCGACGCCGAGCGGCAGATGACGACGCTGGCGCGCGGGGCCGACGGGCCGTTGATCGTGCGCATCGAGGGCGCCACGCCGCGCGTGGTGGTGGGGTTTGACATCCGGCAGTCGACCTGGCCGCTGAGCCCGGGATTCTCGATCTTTTTGAGCAACGTGGTCGAGACGCTGGCGGTGTCGGGCGGGGGCGAGGGGCGGAGTTATTCGACCGGCGAGGCGGTGGTTGTGCGGGTGCCGGTCGGATGGAAGCGCATCGACCTCGAGGGCCCGGTGTCGCTGGGCATCGACCGCGACGACGTGCCCGGCGCGGGCGAGCGCGTCTCGCTGGGTGTGCTCGAGCGCGTGGGCGTGTACCGGATGAGTGTGGACGGCGAGCCGATTGATGCCGTAGCCGTCAACCTCGACAGCCGCACGGAACGCATGCTCGGCGGCGTGGACGCGGTGACGATCGGCGGCGAGAACCTGGCGTCAACGGGGGGTGGCGCCGAGCCGCGAGAGGTGTGGCACTGGTTCGTGCTCGGCGCGATGGTGATCCTCACGTGCGAGTGGCTGCTCAACGCGGCGCAGATGCGCGTGTGAGGTGCGCCCGAGCGGATGACTGCCTCCGTCTCAATCAACGCATAGCGCACGCACATGAGTAAACGACGTGTCCGATGACGAGCCCTCCGCGCGAGCGGAGAGTGTTGCGTGTCCGGCGCCGAACACTCCGTGCTCGCGCCCGGGGCTCGTTCACGACGCGACATCTGCGTGTGGGAACGCGGCGCGGTTGGACCCGCGGGAACCGCTCCCTTCCGGTCGCGGCTCGTGACGGAGGTTGCGGCTCGTATCGATCGCGGGTGGTATCGGATGCGCGCGTGCGCGGCGCGGGGTGCACGGCGAGGTCGGCGCTGTCACACGGCGGGCGCGCCGTCGTTGGCGCTTCGTTCCGCCTTGGCCCTAAGGATGCCCAGGATGAGGTTCAGCCGATCCGCGACCCGGTGCATGTCCCTTGGGCGCTGCTCGGGGTTGGGCTCGACGCACTGCATGATCAGGTCGTTGAGTCGATCGTTCACGTCGCTGTTCATCTCGACCACAGGCTTGGCGCGCTCGATGAGGTGGGTTTCGAGCGAGCCGACGAGCGAGTCCTCCTTGGCCAGGGCGGTGGGGATGTTCCGCCCGGTCATCACCCAGTACATGGTCGCGCCGAGGTTGTAGACGTCGGTGCGGGGCGTGATGGCGCGTCGGTGGACCTGCTCGGGGGCGATGTAGTCCGGGGTGCCCTGGATTCGCGGCTTGACGGTCCCGATGGCGCACGACTGCCCCAGGTCGATGATCTTCACCGCCATCGCGTCCGAGACAATGATGTTGTTGGGCTTCATGTCGGCGTGGACGTAGCCGTGCTCGTGCATGTAGGCCAGACCCTCGGCCACCTGGTGAAAAATGTGGACGGCGTCGACCTGTTGCGGACGGCGCATGGCCTCGAGGGTCATCCCGTCCACCAGCTCCATCACCAGGAACAACTCGCGGACGGAGATCAGGCGCTGCTTCTTCTTGATCAGCCTCTGGATCCGCCGGATCGCAGGGTGGTCGAGGCGCGTGGCGACGTGGTATTCGGACTCGGCCTGGTCCAGAAACCGCTGGTCCTTAGGGGTGTCCTTGACGATGTGCTTGAGAGCCCAGACCTGCTTGCTGCGCGGGTTCTGGACCAGGTAGATGGCCGATGCGGCACCACGCCCGAGTTCGCTCAGAACCCGGAACCCCTCGACCATGTCACCTGTGCTCTTGGTCCGCACCTGCTCACAAACCCAGGATCCCGGCCGGTGCGACCGGTCGAGAAGGATCATCGATGCTCTCCCCCGCACGTGCAAGGGACGACTCCCCCATCGGCGAGCGACGGCTGATTCTTGCCCCCCCGACTCGCATGAGAACCCAATCAAAGCCCGATCTTCACGGACCGCCGTACCTAAATGGCTCGATCGGATGAATCGCGCGCCGCGTCCATCCGATTCTCCGCAGACCGGGTCGGCAACCGAGAGTGTATCGCTCAGCCGAGCGATCGCCCCGCCGCCACTCACCTCTTACCTCGCTCGCCACCGATGGGTTCCAGCACAGGGGCGAATCAGCGGGTCGAGGCGATCTGGGCTCGGAACGCGGCAGCGGGGAATAACGGCCCGGGATCGCTGGTCTCGACCAGGTCGCTGTGCAGCAGGATCCGGTCCGCCGGGATGTCGTACTCGCGGGCCAGCGACCTGACCAGCTGCACCAGGCGGCGGAGCTGCGATTCCGTGAACGGGTGGCGACGCCCGTCGCCGACCAGGCAGATGCCGATCGAGTGGCGGTTGTACCAGTCGGCGTCCTTGCCGGCGGTGTGGGCCCCGGGCAGCTGATCCAGCCAGCGGTAGGCGACGTAGATCTCGCCGTCCTGGATGCCCCTGCCGTTGCCGATGACAAAGTGGTAGCCGAGTCCGGTGAGGTGGAGGCGGTTGACGTGGTCTGCAGCGATGCTCTGGGGCGTGCCCAGGGGCGAGCCGCTGTGATGGATCACGATCGCCCGCCAGCGCTGGCGGTCTGTGGGCGCCCGTGTGCGGTGGACGCTCTCGATGGAACTGGGGCCTGCGGCGGCGACCAGGGGGGGCAGGCTGAGCCCGCTCAGCGCCGGAAGCCGCCCGTTCTCGGCCAACCCCAGCATCGCCGCCACCACTGTCATCGTCGCCAGCAGGGCGGTCCAGACGACCTTTGTGCGACGGCTGACCCCCGGCGAGGCGACTCGGCGTCGGCGGGATGGTCGGGGAACAGCCGGGCGTCTCAAGTCTGCGAGTCCTTTCGCATCACAGCGCCGCGTCATGCGGGGCGCTCGACCCTTCTGGATCGGATGGCGGAGCGCATTGTCTGCGGTTTTGGGACGCGCGTCCGAAAGTGTGGAGCGGATCTTGCGCCCCGAGCCCGCGCTGCGACATGCGCGGCGCAGGCCCCGCGCCCCGGGCGTGCTGTTTCGCGTCAGTTTCGCCGACCCAGCCGCCCGCGCAGGTTCGGGCGCCGCTGCCCGAACTCGTCTTCGATGTATTGCGGCGCATAGTCCCCGCGTATGCGGTCGTAGCGGTCGTACTGGGTTCGGGGCTTCTTGGGGTCGAAGAGCACCTCGGAGCAACCGGCCGAGGCGCCGAACACGCCCGCGAGTATGAGCAACCCGGCGGCGGCGCGCGTCAAACGAATGTGGGCGTGGCTCCGTCCCATACAAAAAGTGTACCGCCCGTTTTCGCCGAGCGGTACACCAGAGGAGAAACAGATCCTGGCCGGTACCCTCAGTGATACGCCCGAATCGCAGGATGGTTCACGCCGCCGGCGAAAACGGGGCTGAACCGTGGTTCTCAAGGCCGCAGGCGGCCCGCCGCGTCCACCGACACCGCCCCCGAGGCTCGAAGCTGCCTGATCCCCTCGAAGAGGGCGACGCAGACCACCGTGGCGAGGTTGAGGGAGCGTTCGCCCGGGAGCATCGGCAGCGACAGCACCCGATCCGCGTGCCGCCGCAGCACCCCGTCCGGGAGCCCCGTCGTTTCGGACCCGAAGACGAGATGATCGCCTCGCTGGAAGGTGGCGTCGTAGAAGGGTCGGGGGGCGCCGACGGTGAAGAGCCACATGGGGGCGGTTCGTTGCGCCTCGTAGGCCTCCCATGAATCGTGCTGGTGGAGGGTGAGCCGGGGCCAGTAGTCCAGCCCCGCCCGCCGGCGGGCCTTGGCGTCCAGGCTGAACCCGAGGGGGTGAATCAGCCTCAGGGCTGCGCCCACAGCGACACACGTCCGCCCGATGTTGCCGGTGTTGTTGGGTATGAGCGGCTGGTGGAGCACGACGTCGAACAGGGGCGCCGACCGGTCCACCGCTAGTTTTTGTGCTCGCGGATCCAGACCTGCTCGACCTGCCGCCGGGCCCGCACGCCGGGATCGACCCGCAGCGTGTGCTCGAGGGCGGATTGGAACCGTGAAGATCGGGGCGTGCCGATCCAGCGCATGACGTTGTCGGAGCTGAAGACCGCCGCGATCGGGAAGACGCGGTATCGCTCCTCACCGTCTTCGTAGCGGAAGTTCTGCCTCGACGCCAGCAGCGCATCCATGATCTCGTGGTCGATGTCCGCGACGATGGTGTGCTCGTACACGCGCTTGATCTTGGCATTGCCGACCAGAGTCTTGAACCTCTTGCGATCCTTCTCCTCGGCCTCGGCGCTGGGCTCGCTGCCGTCGCGGTTTTGCAACGGCAGCCGCATCATCATCCCGATCACGTTCACATCGCGCCATTTCTCCCGTTGCAGCAAGTCCATCTTCGGCTGTATGTCCTCATAGCTGGGCACCCAGTCCGGCGTCCAGAAATACATCACGGTGACGCGGCCGTCAAAGGTGCGCGGCGGCCGGCCGAACATGTTGTCAGAAGGCTCGGGCGGCGTGAACGTCCTGATATCGTCGTTCTCATCATCGATCGAGCTGTTCCGGCGGATCTTCAGGATCTCCTTCTCGAACTCTCTCCAGCGGTTCGGCCATTCGGCGTCGATGTACTGCTGCTCCGAGGCGGAGGGGAACTTCAGGTCGGGCATGTCGGAGAGATCCAGCTCCTTCTGGACGGCGCTGGTTCGGCGCGCCAGGGCCTCGAGCGCCGCCGCCTCTCGAATCACACGCGCGGGATAGCCGTCCGCGTCCCGTCGGTTCTCGGCCACGAGCTGGACGACGGCGTCGCGGACGGAGGCGGTCTCGATGTCGGCGTAGCGCAGGTTGCCCGCTCGGTCGATCAGGTAGAAGTCCGGATCCTGATCCACGCGCAGCGCTTGTCGGAACGCGCCGTCGGCGTCATGCGCGAGCAGGATCCCCGCACCTGCAGTCTTCGCCGCCTCGTTGAACCGCCGCGCGTCGTGCACGCCGACCACGATGAGATCCGTCTCGCTGTGCTCGTCCGCCAGACGCCTGGCGGTCCGCACCGCACCGCGCGCGTGCGGGTTCCAGTTGGCCCACGTCAGGATCAGGACGACCTTGCCGTCGGTCAGGCCCGGGCTCAGCGCCTGGCCGTTCGTCCAGTCGCTGAGCATGGTCCAGTTGACGGCGGGGAAGGGGTTGAGCTCCATCGCGTCCAGCGCGGCACGCCGAGCGCCGGCGCCCTCGCGGACGGGGTCGGCGGCGGCGGCGGCGCTGATGGTGGCGGCGAGCAGGATTGTGGCGATCGTGGAAGGCTGCATGGTCATCATCCTCTTGGGCAACGCACGTCGGGGCGTCGCATCGATACATCATATCGCCGGCTGGGGCGATGGGCGGAACACCGTTCGGGCACAGTCACCCCCGCGGCGGGGGCGGTCCCCGATACTCATATAGACCGACGAGACAATGTGAGGTTCCGTCCCCGCAGCGACCCGAGATCAGATGTCGCCCCAGGCGCGGGTGGGACGCCGAGTCTGAGTCCGCGAAGGCTCGGATATCCGCGATGACCTCCAATCGCCCGCGATCCGAGCCTTCGCCCGCAGCGGGCTCAGACTCGGCGTCCGTTCAGGTACGGGCACGGGAACGAGGCACGACCGGGAGGGAGTGCTCGGGGGAGTGACGAGTGCGATGTCGATCGTTGAGGGACCGCTCCCTGCCGGTCGCGGCTCGTTGTGCAGCGTTATACCGCTCGCCGTCGTCGCCTGAGCATCACCGCACCCAGCACAAGCAGCGGCGTCGCGATCGCGGGCGACGGCACGACCTGGATCACGCCCGTGCCGGGGGTGAATCCCTGCGGGTAGAGCTCGAGCAGATTCATGCCGATTTGCGTGCTGTTGGTTCCGATCTGGAATGTCGTTGTGTTTCGCGTGTCGAGCGAGACGGTGCGAGGCGTGAAATCGGCGGTCGTCCAGTCCACCGACCAGACGAGAACCGGATTCTGCATATTGGCAAAGAGGCCCACGAAGCCCCACAACTGGCCCACAAACACTCCGCGGACACTGTTGCCCGTCGGCGTCCCCGCTGAAAAACCGGGGGAGGTCCAGAGATACATCTGAGGGTTCGAGAACTCGCCGTCCGCGGCGATAAAGTCGAAGTCGCCCCGTCCGAAGGCGTTTCGTTCGCCGGTGGGATCGTCGAACCACGCCCAGACTTCGACGGTCGTGGTCGGTTGCGAGGCCGAAACGACGTTGCTCGACTCGATGAGCCACCCGCCCTGCTGGGCGGCTGCTGCAAATGCCAGCACCAACGAGGCGAGCGGAATTATTCTCATCGTCTTTCGCATGCCGGGTCTTTCTTGCCACCTACCTCGGCCGTCGTCGCCTGAGCATCACCGCACCGACCACAAGCAGCGTCGCGATCGCGGGCGACGGCACGACCTGGATCAC
>JADFOF010000447.1 GCA_022563015.1 Planctomycetota bacterium | reverse complement strand
CATTGAGCACCGCCAGTTTGATAACTCCGCCCCCCACCGCCAGGGCCTGCTCGACGCTGTCGGTGATACGAGAGCGCTGCCTGGCTTTGATGATGATGCGATCGACGACCAGTTCCACTTCGTGGCGCCGCCGGTGGTCGATGTCAACGGGCTCATCGAGCGAGAAAACTTCCCCATCCACCCGCGCGCGTGTGAAACCGTTGGCTTGCTCGCGCTCGAACAGTTGCCGGTAGGTCTCGTTGCCCATCCGCTGAACGGGGGCCAACAGCAGGGCGCGCGTGCCCTCGCCCAGCTCGAGGATCCGATCGATGATTTCATCCGAGCTCTGCGTGCCGACCGGCACCTTGCACTTGGGGCAATAGGGTTGGCCGATGCGGGCCCATAAGACACGCATGTAGTCATAGATCTCGGTCACCGTGCCCACCGTGGATCGCGGCGATTTGCTCGGAGCCTTTTGCTCGATCGCGATGGCCGGCGATAGGCCGTACACATGATCCACACGCGGTTTCTCCAGTTGCCCAAGGAACTGACGGGCGTACGCGCTGAGTGATTCGACGTAGCGTCGTTGGCCTTCGGCGTAGATGGTGTCGAACGCCAGACTGCTCTTGCCGCTTCCGGACGGGCCGGCGAAGACACTGGTCTTGCCGCGAGGGATCGAGACGTTGATGTTCTTGAGGTTGTGCTGCCGGGCGCCGACGACCTCGATAGCGGCGATGCGTTGCCCGTCACCCGGGGCAACCGTTCCCCTTGAAGGACGCGCTGCGGATGCTACCCCGCGCTGGCCCTTGGGGCTCGGTTGCTGCGTGCCCGCCCGGTGTCTCCCGTCGAACAACACGGGATGCAGAACCTGACCGGTATAACTGCCCTTGACCTTGGCCACGTGTTCGGGCGTGCCTTGGGCGACGATGCGCCCGCCGGCGTCCCCGCCCTCCGGACCCAGGTCGATGATCCAGTCCGCCGTCTTGACGACGTCCAGGTTGTGCTCGATCACGATGACGCTATTCCCCGCGTCCACGAATCCGTGCAGCACCGCGAGCAGTTTCTTGATGTCGTCGAAGTGCAAACCCGTAGTCGGTTCGTCGAGCAGGTAGAGCGTTCGGCCGGTAGACTTCTTCACCAGCTCCCGGGCCAGCTTGATCCGCTGGGCTTCGCCGCCCGAGAGCGTCGTCGACGACTGCCCCAGCTTCATGTAGTCCATCCCCACGTCGTGCAAGGTCTGCAACATGCCCGCGATCTTGGGGATCTTGGCGAAGTGCTCCAGGGCCTCCTGAACGTCCATCTCCAGCACGTCGGCGATGCACTTGCCTTTGAACTGAATCTCGAGTGTCTCGCGACTGAACCGCCGCCCTTGGCACACCGGGCAGGTCACCCAGATGTCCGCCAGAAAGTCCATTACGATCTTGTTGGCCCCGTTGCCCTCACAAGCCTCACACCGCCCGCCGCCCTTCACTCCGGTCGAGACGTTGAAGCTGAACCGACCCGGCTGGTATCCGCGAACCTTGGCGTCCGGCAGCTTGGTATACAGGGTTCGGATCTGATCGAAGACCTTAATGTACGTCGCCGGGTTCGAGCGCGGCGTTCGACCGATGGGCGATTGGTCGATGTCGATCACCTTGTCCAGATGATCAGCCCCGAGAATCTTATCGTGATCTCCCGGATCGGTGCGCTCCGCGCCGTTCAAGTCGCGCAGCAGCGTATTCCGCACGATGTCGTTGATCAGCGAGCTCTTGCCGCTTCCCGATACCCCTGTCACGCAGACAAATCGTTGTAGAGGAATACCGACAACTAGATCCTTGAGGTTATTCTGCCGCGCCCCGACAACTGTGAGCCATTGGGCTTCGCCGTCGCCGTTGCCGCCGTCTCGCGTCTTTTCAATCGGCATTGGACGCGTGCGCTTCTTACTCATGTCGCTAAACACAGCCCTCGTCGCGCAGCGCGGTCAGATCCTCCACCAGGTCCAGCTCCCGCGCCTGTTCAAAAAGGTACTTCCAATCCAATCTCGCCCCCCGAACGCGCACGACGCTCAAAGCGTTTTCCCACTGCTTCTGAGACCGACTGTCCTTCCGCCAGAGGAGCTTCATAAGGATGATGTCCTCTGGCGTAACGAACCAGAACTGTGG
>JADFOF010000446.1 GCA_022563015.1 Planctomycetota bacterium | reverse complement strand
ACGTTGACGGTGACAATGCTCGTGTTGTCGCTGTCATCGCCCACGTTCTGGACGACCCCGACACCCTTGTCGCCACCGACGATGTCACCGTTGCCGTCGATGTGCGTTATCACGGTGCTGTCGCTCGAGCCGGCGACGTCGACGTTGACGTCTACGCCCTCATCCGTGTCGCCATCGATCGGGCCGTTGCCGGTGATGTTGATGTTGATCTCGGCTGCGTGTGAGCCCGGCGCGGCTTCATCGGCGTCGATGTCGATGTCGATGCCGTCGTCGTCGCTGCCGGTCAGGTCCAAGTTCCCGGTCACATTGAAGTTGATCGTGCTATCGACAACGCTGCAGTTGCCAAAGAAGAGGCTTTCACCGCAGTAGCTCAAGTTAACGCCGTCGTCGCCGCTGCCTTCGCCCACGATCAGGTCGTTGTTGATGACGTTCGCGTGGATCTTGCTGCCCAGGTCGCCGTTGAAGGAGAGGTGGACGCCGTCCCCGCCTTCGCCGCGGATCGTGCTGTCACTCACCTCAACGCTGTTGTTGCCAAGGTCGCCGGTGACCCCGCCGCCGTCGCCGAAGGCCCGCACGATGACGCCGTTGTCACCGCCGGTGATCTCGCCGTCCGTAACGACGATGTTCTTCAGGTTCCGGCCGCGAATGTCGACGCCATCGTCAGAGACGCCGCTGATGTCCACGCCGTCAATGATGATGTTGCCCAGCGAGAAGTCCAGCGTATCCCCCAGAGCGCCACTCGGGCACGGGTCCGTGAGGCTCGCGCAAACCAGGACGCCGTCGCCCTCGCCGGTGCCACTGATTGATCCCGAATCGACGATGGTCATAGTCGAGCCGCCGCCGATCAGGCTAAAGTCGAAATCGTCGTGGCCCGCGAAGACCTCGAATACGTGCCAGGCCTGACTGTTCCCGTCGACGATGACGGTCGCCCCGGTGGCGTCGATTACCAGTTCGACGAGGATGCTGGGGAGGTCCGCTGTCAGCTCGATCGTGGCCGGCGAGAAGACTTTCGGGTTGAAATTAATCTCGTCGGCGAGGATGGCGTTGGCCTCCTCGATCGCCGCCCGCAGCGTACACTCGATTAGGACGACCCCATTCGGGTCGACGACGGTGGCGCCGGTGTCGCAGTCTCCGTCGCCGATGTCGTCGTCGACGTCGTCGCCCACGCTGTTGACGATGAACTTCGTGATTGGGGCGCTCTGGGCTTGGTTGGCGATAATCGCCTGGGCGCCCAGAAAGGCCGCCGCCAGAACGGCCAGCAATATCAGCCGAACCGCCCAAGGGCGCGTTATGGTCGCAATGCGACTTCCTGTCGTATGCAAGGTCGTGACCTCCTCCGGTGGGTGTAATGCCGTGACGGGTAGCGCCCCCCCACTGGGGTCACTCCCCACCTTCCCTTCCTAGCTAACGGGCCAATTGGAGCATATAGGGGAATATTGTGTCAACCCTGTTTTGCCTAAGAGGCGAGGCCAAGTGATCGATTAGGCGTCCCACTAGCCGTTTTCAGGGCCTTTTGTCAATTAAGTTGCCAGCCCAGATCGACAGTGATGAGTCCACATTAGCCCGCTATTAGACCCTCCTACCGTCCCTACGAACTCGGCCTCTGACCCCCCGGCCATTCCGGGCCCTTGCCCGGGCGCTGGTTCCCGCTTCGGGAAACGTACCCACTGGGTGGTTATGTCTCGCAAAACGAGGGCCCCTCGCTTTTGACGAGGAGCCCTCGATGTACACCGTATAGTTCCTGCGGCTAGACGTCTCGTGTCCTGTTCGCCCGTAGCCGCATCGCTGCGAACCCAGCCGTGCCGGCCAGCCCGGCGGCAGTCAGCCCGGCGATCAGCCAGCCGAAGTAACTCGAACCGCCCGCGCCGCCCGAGCCGACGTCAGGAAGCGTCGTTGCTCCACCCGTCGCGGTCGGCGCCGCGGTCGCTCCCGGAGGCGCGTCCGTCGGCTCGCCGCCCGGCGGCGCGTCAGTTGGCACCGCGGTCGGCGGCGGTACCGACGTCGGCCGGCGTGTGGCCGTCGGAGCGGGATCGCCGCTCTCTTCGCAGCTCACGCTGCCGTGCTCCAAGTCTCTCGCAATCGGTTGCGGGGCGCCGATCGTGGCGTCCGAGAAAACGTCCACAATCAGAG
>JADFOF010000445.1 GCA_022563015.1 Planctomycetota bacterium | reverse complement strand
CCATTGTTCTTGCGGCGGGAGAGGCAAACGTCGCCCACCACGCAGATCAGCCGCCCGCCGGGCACCAGCGCTTCGTGGCACTGCCGCCACACTTGGTCGAGTTCGCCGAGGAAAGCGTTGTAATCTTCGACATGCCCGAGTTGCCCCGGAGTCTCGCGGTACTTCTTGAGCGTCCAATAGGGCGGGGAAGTGACCACGAGGTGTACGGATTCCGGCGTCAGAAAGTCCATCCGCCGGGCATCGCCCAAATGAAGATCATGCCGAGTCGGAACCGATCGAACCGCCGACTCGACTTGCGCCATGAGAGCTTGATCGCGCGCAATCCGTGGCAGATCCCGCTGCGGGTCCGCCAGATCGCGACACGAATCGGGAACGAGCGCCCACGCCTCATCTGTCGCACCGGCTGGTTGTGTCACGGTTTTTCCGGCCATGATCGCCTTGTCGGAGCTTCGCAGCGCAGACTATGCACCGCCCAACAAATTCCTCAACCGGCATGATAGGCAAGCCCCCACATCCCGTAAAGCGGGCGTGCGACGGCCACCGGGGGTGTCTCTGACAGCTTGCCTGCCAGTGCCGACGCACCACACAACACACACTGGCGGACGAGCCGCCAGTGGCACCCGGCGGCACCCGGCGATCGTACGGAGAGCCGCTATCTCCAGGACCTTGGCCAGGGTGTCTGCCGGCTGAGTTGTTTATCATCCAGGGCGTGTCTGAGCATCCGTATCCAGACAACGCCCCGGCGGTAATCGTAAGTCGTCACGCGTCATCGGCGAGCGGATCTCCGAGCCCCAACCGATCCCAACCGTGGGCGTCCCGGTACAACTGCCACGCATCGTAGTACTCCGGATCGTCGTGGTCGCAGATCCGCAGTTCGCGGAATGGGCCTGTCCGTGGAGGTTTGTGGTCTCTCCCTCGCTTGATAATCTCCTGCTGCACCTCGTGTGTCGGACGGACGTAGACCCACCACGGCGGGCCACAGTCCCGCCCGCCCATGCCGACGATCGCAACCCAGTCCTCGCGTTCTCTCACCTGATCGAAGACAAGTGGTTCCTTCCCGCCTATGCAGCGCCACCGCGGAGACCGACCGGCGTAGCCCTTCACACGGATCAAGTGCGCGGTATCACCCACGGAGATTGTGACCGCCGGGGCGTTCGGTACGACCGTCGGCGGCAACGAACGGGGAATCGCATCGCGCCGCCACAGTTCGGCCATGATCATGTGCAAGGCGGCTTCGTCGATAGGGTCTTGCATGATCGGCTCTCCGGTTGCACGGACTCTGGCGTCATCGGCGTTCGAGGCGGACCACTCCACGCCAGACTACCTCATGCGGGAGGCGGTCACAAACAGGGCGACTGTCAGCAGGATGAACCCACCGACGATCGCAACGGCCACAGGCCAACCGATCTTGCGAGACTTGTGCATCTGGGCGCCGACGAGGCCACCGAACAGCGCAGCGATGGCTCCCGTCACCATCGCGGCCCCGACGCCAGTCCACACGGAATCCATGCATGCATCATCGACCAATCACGGCCCGCGGATCATCAGTGCTTGTGATCGGCGTTCATGTTTTCCGCCCTGCTGGGTGACGGGTCAATCTACCACGATGCAACCGCGTTTGCGTGAGTGATCCGATAATCCGAGTTTTCCCAGAATTTTCCCGCGACCCCCAAATGCCCCCTCAGAGCAATTCTCCTGGAAACGCGAAAATCCCGGCAAATACAGGGATTATCGTCTATTGATCCATGAATAGTTCACTTACTTTTCGCGGGTTTGCCGATCTCATGGGGTATGCCATACACCGGTTTGCGCAAGGATGCGGAGCGGCGTCGGATGCGGGCGATGACGCGGGTGGGTCTGGGAGGCGAGCGGAGCGGCGGGAGCGGCGGGGGAAATGGGGTCCGGTAGATCCGGCGCAGCCGATAGAATTTCCAGGCTGGGATCGGCGGGCCAGAGCCTGCCCGATCCCAGCGGTAGTCCGTCTGAAGGGGAGCGGCCCGGGAAGTCGGCTCGGAGATCCGACGTACCTTTCTCGGACCCGAGGCACGCGCTCCCGCGCTCGATCGCGGACCATCCGCGATGCAACCACAGTCGTTCGCGTTGCACCACGAGCCGTCCGCGTTGCCACCCGAA
>JADFOF010000091.1 GCA_022563015.1 Planctomycetota bacterium | reverse complement strand
CCACATGCCCGTGGTACCCCGCGTCCAGCACGATCCGCAGCATTCTCAGGTAATCCGTCGCAGTTTCATTGCCCTGCTCGTCGAAGTCGTGGGCCTTGGCGGAGACGGCTTTGGCGAAAGGCATGAGCTCCTTGACGCCCTTATATCGATCGTACTGCTCGTCCTGGCTGATGCGGAAGTTGCCGAAGTCCGGCAGCGTGCCGCAGCGTTCATGATCGACGCGTTGTATCACGCCCGCCAGCCACGCGCCGTTGGACGACAGCCCGCCGTGGTTCTCGACGATCACGCTCACGCCGCGCTCAGCCGCGAACTCGGTCAGCCGCACGAGCCCGTCCGCCGCCAGTCGCTGCTGCTCCTCGTAGCTGCCTTCGCTCGCGGCGTTGACGCGGATCGAGTGGCAGCCGAGCTGCGCAGCCGCCTCGACCCACTTGTAATGGTTCCGGACCGCCCCGGCCCGCCTCGAATCGTCGGGGTCGCCCAGCCGACCCTCCCCGTCGCACATGATGAGCAGGCTCGTGACCCCCGCGTCCGCCGCCCGCTTTTTCATCTGCGCGAGATAGTCGCGGTCCTCGGCCTTGTCCTTGAAGAAGCTGTTGACGTACTCGACCGCGCCGATGCCGTACGTCTCCTTCGCCGCAGCCGCGAAGTCCAGGTGGTCCAGCGTGCCCTCCTTGAGCGCGCGGTGCAGCGACCACTGGGCGAGTGAAATCCTGAACAACGGCCCGCGGGCGGTGGCGAGTGTCATGGCGGCAAAGCTCCGGGCAGCGGGGGCCGCGGCGGCCGCCAGTGAAACGCCCACGAATTCTCGTCTGCTCAGGTGCATGAAGTGCGTCCTCTGGACCGGACGATAGACGAAGAGACGGGCGGGCACAAGGGGGATGTCGGTCTCGGCCGCGGACCCGGCGCGCGGGATCAGCTCGATCAGCGGAAGTGGTCGGGGTGTTTCATGATGTAGGTGAGCATGAGAGCTTCGCGGGTGTCCTGGTCCTCGTAGAAGATGGTCTCGAGGTCATCGAAGGCCCTTTCGTCGCGGCGCATGATTCTGGCGAGCTGTTTGTGTCGCTTTCGTGAGTTGGTGCTCGGGTTCGAACTGGCGAAGAGAGCGATCGCCTGGTCGAGGAGGTTGAGATCAGTCTGGGCTTCGATGGCCAAGAGCCCGTCACGGGCGTGGGACCAGTGGTCTCCGCTACTGTTTACGAAGTACTGTGCGAAGCCGCCGTTGTTGACTTCGTCGATCACGCTGCGAACTGCGAGGACGTGCTGCTGTGGGACTGTGAGTGCGTCCCAATCGCCTTGATCAAGGCGATCAAACGCGAAGCCCATTGGATCGTGCAGTTCCATGCGCGCGCCAAGCGCCATTGCCGCGTGTTCTCGCACGTGCGGGTCGGGTGAATCAAGTTCGGTGCGAATCGCCTTGAGCGCGCGTTCCGAATCATGAAGCGCGAGGAGACTGAGCGTGGCCGCCAGGCAAGACGTACGTGGGTGCTCCAACGGCTTGCGGCGGAGTTGCGCCGCCAGATCGAGGAGCAGGGACTCGTCAATAATGACCTCGGCTTCTGCGAGGGCCCTGAGGACATACTGCAGGCCGTCGCGCGATGCTCGCAGTTCATCTGGTGACGCCAGCTTCTTGATTGCCCGATCACGGTCGAGCTTCAGCATTGTGAGAGCGGCGTCATCGAATAGGTTGTATGTGTCGCTCCAGGCGAGCGGCTCAAGGAGATCGAAGGTACCTCTCTTGAACCGATCCGATGATCGGCCGGACTGAACTGAGCGCGAAATCCCCATGATCGCGGAACTTCGGACGTACCTGTCTTCGTCAGCCAGAGCGAGGGCGAGCGCGGGAAGGCACTCTACCGTGCCGATGGACCCCAGAACCAGAGCGGCCTCCCCCCGCACGGCTCTGCTGTCATCGGACACCAGCGATGACAGGGAGGCGACGGCTTCGGGGGGCACAGTATCGCGGAGGCAGTTGAGGACGGCCAGGAGCGGGCTGTCCGGATCCGGTGCGTGGGGGCGATCGGTCCGGTAGGGCGTTCGATACTCCGGAGCATGAAGTGCAGCGACAAGGTATGGGGCTGCTGAGTCTCCGACAGCCTTGATTGCTTTGAACACAGGGCGATTGAACGTAGGCGCCGCCAGCATTCCGACGAGCCGATCCGGCGGCTCGTTCTTCAGGCGTTCCACTTCGGATTCTTCAGCCCCGAAGCGATCTGCGAGCCTGTCGCGCAGCGCTGGGGTCTTGACAAAGTCGCTGAACGAAGACCCGCCGGAGGTGGCCGAAGAACGAGATCGCCTCACGACGTAGACGATCACAATGGCAAAGATGATCAGCACCGCGGCGATGAGAAATCGGATCATTGGTTTCTCCGACCGGTGGGGACGGGAGAGTATACCAGACTTGGGTTTTGTGCCAAATGGGCTTGGTACCAGCACTGCAGACAGAGTGGTGTCGAGTGCTGCGGAGGTCGGCCACGGGGCGCTGGAATCGGTCGAAGCCTTTCAGACTCCCAGCGAAGGGGCGGAGCGGACCACCGGCTGCCGTCGGGGGCTCTGATGGGTTTGCGTCGCCTACATGCGGGAGCGGACCTCCTTGAGCGCCTGCCGCGTGCGGTCGAGCAGGAAGATGTACAGCACGAAAAGGATGAGCATCATCAGCAAGGTCGGGATCATCAGGCACACGCCCACGATCACGCCCAGGCCGCCGATCATCCCCATGATTGCCAAGCCGACCACGGCGACCACGAGCACAAGGACCACAATCCCGAACTTGAGCACGACGTCCACCTCGCGTTCAATGGCGCCGCCGGGCATGCGGCCTGCCAGGGTCTTGAGGTACACCAAGGACGTCACGAACGCCGCGAGAAACACGATCTGGTCCACCCCGGTCACCATCAGCATGAGTGGCATCGACCACGGCGACACGGTGACGAAGCCAAGAACCAGCGAGAACGCCAGGATCGCGATACGGACCGAGAGCAGCACGCGGAGCACCCGCCGGCTGGTGGCGCCGCGATCTACGCCGGCTTTGCCCGGGTCCGGCGACGACAGAAGCCACCATCCGATCAGCGCCAGAATCCCGTTCGCAAAGCCCACGATCGAGAAGAGTGCCGCGCCTCCGGCGCCGCCTATTCGGCCCGCGAAGGCAAAGAAAGTCCCGCCGATGAAATGCACGATGAGAATCGCAAGGCTCAGCACGACCAGGAACGCGCCCATGTGCAGCTTGGCCACGTAGTCGGGCGACGAATAGACGAGATGGTCCGGCCGCAGCGCCGCCGCGACGGGCGAGCCGCACTCCGGGCATCTTCCCTCGGCCGAGAGCCCCGTCAGCTCGTACCCGCAGCGCGGGCAGGGCGTGCCGCGCGGCACCCCCTTGGAGCGGGAAAGCATCTGCTCGAGCATCCTGCGATCGATCGGTGACATACCGCCCTCGCGTAGAGCCGGCAGTGTACCGGATGGGCGTCCGGTGGGTTCACGTCAGTGCCGCGCCCGCTATCCACAGCAGCAGCGCCATCGCAGTGAGTACGGCCACGACTATGATGAACAAGTCAATCACCGTCATCGCCAGATCGCGCTGAGAATGCCGAGCCGTGCCGGGGGTCAGCCATCTGGTGAGGCGACTGCACTTCGGGCACCGGACCCGGCCGCGGACGATCGGCTCGGCGGTCAGGTCGCGGCGGCACTTTCGGCAACGCATCGGCCAGGGCATGTCCGGCACGCGCAACGGCACACGCCGGCCGCACCCGGGGCACCGCACCTCCTTGCCGCTCACGATGAGCCCGTCCAGCGGGCGGGCGCACGACGGGCAGGTGTGTGGCAGCAGACCCCGCCGTCCGCCTTGGCATTCATCCCAGTCCGTGCTGCCGTTGCACTTTTCGCACCAGACCCGCGCGTCGATGATCGGGCTGCCGCTCAGGTCGCGGTTGCAGTAATTGCATCGCAGCGGCGTGTCCGATTGCGGGACGAACTTGAACGAGCGGTGCCCGCACTCGGGGCAGGTGACCCAGCCGTCGGGCGTGGCCAGCCCTGAGAGCTCATACTGGCACTCGCCGCAGTGTGCTTCGTGCCGGGGCATGTGAGCATTGTACAAGCGCGGCGACAGGTGGACCCCGCCTGCCGTCGGGGGCTCAGATGGTGTGCGCAGCGAGGACCCCCTGCTTCCGCAGGGGGCTCTGTTGGGTTGGGCGCGCGTTACATTTGCTCTTGGATGTTCTTGAGTTCTCGGCGCGTGAGATGGAGCAGGAAGAAGTACGCCAGGTACATAGCCGCCGCGGAGATAATGTATGCAAGGCTCGATAGTTCAAAGTAGTTTCCGAGGCCGAAGGAGAACAGAAAGCCCGTCAATAGCGGGGAGGCACCAAGATGCACAACCACCGTAACGATGCTCACGCGGAGGATGATCGTGGCGCGACGATGAAACCTGTCGCTGGGGATTCTGTGAGCAAGCGATCGAAGGTAGACCATCGAGGCGATAAGGGAGGCGGCAAACAAAATCGTTGCTATCGTATCTATCGCGAAGTCGTAGACGTAGAATCTGGAGAGCGATGCGAGCCAGAATACGGCGTCCGCAATCAAGTTCGCGAAGAGAAGTATGCGGAATGTGCGGCGGCACTTGTCCCGTCTGGCGAGGCTTGGATTGGAAGGGTCGGGAGATGAGATGAGCCACCAAGCGACGTATCTGAGAAGTTCTGTGCAAATATAAAAGAGCGGCGAGTACTGCCAAACGGTTGGCGAATATCCGGGCGCAAGCAGGAGGACGGCTCGCCAGGTTATGGTCGAGGCTATGGCAAGGGCAACCCAAACCTGCGTGAGTGCCGCGCCGAAGTGGAGGCGCTTGATGAACGCAGGCGAGGCGTTGGCGAGGCGGTAGGGGCTGAGCGCGTTTCTGTTTGCGCCGCCGCACTCCGGGCATTGGCCGTCGGGCGAGAGTCCCGCGAGGTCGTAGCCGCAGCGCGGGCAGGGTGTGCCGGGTGGGATCTCCTGTGCGCTCGTGGGTGTCGGTGGGAGGTCGGGAGGATTCGAGACGGACATATCGCGTTCCTTGGAGGGGAGTGTAGTGGGTTGAGCGCGCGGCAGTGTCCGAGAGGCTTTGTGGCGTGATGGAATGTTGGGAGGCGAGGACCCCCTGCTTGCGCAGGGGGCTCTGTTGTGGTACTTTGTTGCTGTGCGCCTCTGCGCTTTCGAGGGGAGCGCGTTACTTGCTCTTGGTGTCGCCTCGGGCGAAGATGCTGGCGACGTAGTTGAGCACGTCCGTGGCTGACACGTCGTTGTACCCGAAGTTCTTGATCAGCCGCTGCTTCACCACGTCGATCTTCTGCTGCGTCTCGTCGTCCACGACGCTGGAGACGAGGTTTTTGAGCTTGATGGTGTCGCGGCTGTCCTCGAACAGCTTCAGCTCCAGCGCCTTGTACAGACGCGCATTCGTGTTGTACTCGAACTTCTTGTTGTCAAGCGCCAGTGCCCCGATGTAGTTCATGATCTCCTGCCGGAAGTCGTCCTTTCGGCTGTCGGGGATCTCGATCTTGTCCTCGATCGAGCGCATCAGCCGCTCGTCCGGCTCGTCGTACTTGCCCGTGTACTTGTTGAGGACCTTCTCCTTCTGCGTGTAGGCGCGGACGTTCTCCATATAGTTCGAGCACAGGCGCATGATGGCCTCCTCGTCCGCAGAGATCGCACGCTGAACCTCGCCCTTGATGATGTCCTCGTACTCCTCGCGCACGATCGCCAGCAGCTCGCGGTAGCGCTTGCGCGTCTCGGCGTCGGTGATGAGCGAGTGGTGGCTCAGACCGGCCTCGAGCTCGTTGAGCAGCATGAACGGGTTGATGGTCTTGTCCTCGACCGCCTGCCGCGAGACCAGCGTGTTGGACATCTTGTCCTGCACGTAGCGCGGGCTGATGCCGCCCATGCCCTCGCGCGGGGCCTCCTCCCTCAGCTCCTTGACCGAGTCTTCCGTGAACCCCGGGATCGACTTCCCGTTGTACAGCTTCATCTTCTGGATGAGCGAGAGCCCGCCCTTTTTCGGCTCTTCCAGGCGGGACAGCACGGCCCACATGGCGGCGACCTCCAGCGTGTGCGGCGCGATGTGGATGTTCTTGATCCGGTGCGACCCGAAGTCCTTCTCGTAGATGCGGATCTCGTCGTCCAGCCGGATGTTGTACGGAATGTCGATCTTGATCGTACGGTCGCGGAACGCCTCCATCATCTCGTTGGACTGAAGCCGCTTGTACTCCGGCTCGTTCGTGTGCCCGATGATCACCTCGTCGATGTAGGTCTGCGCGAACTTCTTGGGCTTGATCGTGTGCTCCTGGCTGGCGCCGAGCAGGTCGTACAAGAACGCCACGTCCAGCTTGAGCACTTCGATGAACTCGCACAAGCCCCGGTTGGCGATGTTCAGCTCGCCGTCGAAGTTGAACGCGCGCGGGTCCGAGTCCGAGCCGTAGATCGCGATCTTCCGGTAGTTGATGTCCCCCGTCAGTTCCGTCGAGTCCTGATTCTTCTCGTCCTTGGGCTGGAAGGTCCCGATCCCTACGCGGTCCTTCTCGCTCAGCACGATGCGCCGCACGCGGACGTGGCCCATCACCTTGCGCCAGTCGCCCTGGTAGAACCGCATGAGGTCGCCCATGATCTTTCGGCTGAACGGGTCCGGGTCGCCCAGGAGGCGCAGCTGCCCGGTGTGGTTCGTCGGTTTGTACGCCGCGTTGAGCCGCTCCAGCAGGTCGTCACGGGCCTCGCGCGGGACCAGCACCAGCGGATCCTCGTGCATGGGCGAGGGGAAGTCGTGGGTCTTAGCGGCTTCACCGGGCGAGCCCTCGATGGGCGTGACGCCGCACCGCTCGTCGAGCAGCCAACTGAACGAGTACAGCGCGCCCTCGGGCGTCCTGGTGTAGTGTTCGAGCCCCTTTTTGAGCAGGCGCGCGATCGTGCTCTTGCTGGACCCCACCGGGCCGTGCAGCAGCAGGATGCGCTTGTCGGTGCCGTACCCCTCCGCCGCCGAGCGGAAAAAATCAACCAGCTGCATCAGCGCCAGGTCCAGGCCGTACACCCCGTCCGCACCGTCCGCGAACGGGTCGGAGAAAAAGTGGTACCGCACGCAGTCACGCTTGAACACCCGATAGTCCTTCGAGCCGAACGACATGATGGCGTCGTAGAGGCGCTGGTAGGCGTTGCGCACCGCACCCGGGTTCTCGGCGCAGATGTCGAGGTAGTCGAAGAACGTGCCCTCCCAGTGGTGGTCCTGGAAACTCTCGCGGTCCAGACGCGATTCGATCAGCGAAGTGAGTTGCTCGCCGGTCGCCTGGCTCGTCGTGTCGCTGTCGTCGGGTGAGTGGATCATCGGGGCGCTCCTCGCGACCCGGCGGCTCGGCACGGGTCGGCATCACGGTTCCGTCCTTAGAAACCCCCGGCGGGCACGGCTAGCGCCCGTCGGCAGCATCGTGCGCCCGCTGCCGCCGCCTCGGCCTGCGCGACGCCTCACCCTATGTATCGGTTCAACGACGCGATCGGCCAAAGCCCCTGCGGCAGCCTGTCTCTCATTCCATACGGCCAGACCCTCCACGAGGATCGCCCGATAGACCCGCACATCTGACATACACTTGCACATGTCTTTCGGACTCTCTCGGGGCAGGCCTTTGGACGTTGCCAGGGGCGTCGTCGGGGTCACCGCCGAGGAGCTCGGCCCGCTGCCGGACGCAATCCTCACCGACCCGTCCGCCGGGTGGCAGGATCCCAGCGCGTGGTTTGCAGACCCCTCGCGCCCCCTGGAAATCGAGATCGGCTCGGGCAAGGGTGGGTTTCTGCTCAAGCAGGCCGCCCTCGAGCCGGCTGCCAACTTCCTGGGCATCGAGCGGGCCGCCGAGTTCTATGCCTACACCGCCGACCGCGTCCGACGCCGGGGCTTGTCCAACGTCCGCGTCCTCCGCGCCGACGCGACGGAGTTCCTCCGGTGGCGCTGCCCCGGCGGGATCGTCCGTGTGATCCACCTGTATTTCTCCGATCCCTGGCCCAAGAAACGCCACCACAAGAAACGCGTTGTGCAGGACGCCTTCCTCGCCGACGCCCACCGCGTGCTCGAGCCCGGCGGCGAGCTTCGGATTGTCACCGACCACGACGACTACTGGGCGTGGATGGAGGAGCACTTTGCGAGGTGGACGTCGGCGTTGGGGTGGGAGTTGGTTGCGGAAGCGACGGAGCGACGCAGCGACGAAGCGACGAAGGGGAAGAAGGATCCTGCAACGAGCCGCGACCGGAAGGAAGCGGTTCCCTCCAACCCAACGAGCCGCGACCGGAAGGGAGCGGATCCGGTCAGAGTATCCGCAACCGCCCCGACCGAGACCGCCAGACCGCTTCCTGCCGGGCGCGGCTCGTACTCGGGCACATCGTCGGGTCCGTTCCAGCGCCTGCCGTTCGAGGCCACCGGCTCGGCGGACGCGGGTGAACTCGTCGGGACAAACTTCGAACGCAAGTACCGCCGCAAGGGCCGCCCGTTTCATGCGTGCGTGCTCAAGAAAACTCGGTGAGTGGCGCGAGTATCAGCGGCTGGTTTCTTCCCGTCGAAAGGACTCGGCTGCCTGTTCGATTTCGTGCGGCCGAAACCACTTCCATACCTTCTTGCGCGATTCTCGCAGCTTGGAAAGCGCTTGTTCGATTTCGTCACGGCGAGGGTGAAGCGGGGCAAGTGATCTCGCGACGAGTGGGAGCCCGAACCTCCGGGCCTCGCGTCGGCTCTGCGTGGCAGACAGATAGATGATGACTGCAAGCAGCCCGCTTGAGCCCGCGCCGGCGGTGATCTTCAGCCAATTCGGCACCTGCGGATCGAGGATCACGACTGCGGTGACGACACAGGCGATCATGAGCACAAAGATAAGCACGGCGAGCATACTCTCGCTGCCACCGCGCCTTGCGCGATTCTCGATGTACGGCTGGGCCAATGCGAGGGGCTCGGCGATGGCGTCGATTCGTTCCTCATGAGAGAGCGAGCCACTCTTGAGCCTCGATTCAAATGCGAGCCGATCGTGGATCACTGCGCGAAGGTCATCGTTGGTCGAGGCTTCGAGGGCATGGGTGCTCGCGCGTTTCTCGGCAACGTATCGGAATTGCTTCGCTGCGATGCGTGCGCCGTACCCGCATTCTGTGCAGATCAACTCCTCGGCGATCTGCCTTCTGCTCAAGGGAACCAAGTAGAGATGAAAAACCCGCTCCAGCGAGCGCAACTCGCAGGCTTGGATCTCTCGGCAGATAGGACAAAATTCCGCGACCCAGCCGAGTGGTCGCTCCTTGGTTTTTCGGCCGAACAGGATTATCATGACCGCAGAGTAGCAGATTGCCGGCGCGCCTGCCAAATTCGGTAGCTCTGGCGGAATCGATGCTGCTGGTGGACCTCCTCCGCGAGAATGAACGGGCGCACGCCAACGACGCGGCTCACGCCCGAATAGCGAAAAGCGTCGGCCGGATGGCGCGTCTTGCACTTGGGGCATCGGATCTCGTGGCCGACCGTTCCGTTGTTGCGGCTGGTGAAGAAGTAGATGTGGCTGGCGCTGCGCGGCCGAAGAGCTTAAAGGGCGTCGGTTCGCGGCAGGTGGGGTAGAATTCCGCGACCCAGCCGAGCTTTTTGCGCTTTATCTTCGTTCCCCAGACAAATAGCATGTGGGCGAATTCGTCTAGCGAAACTGACGACTTGAGCCAGATGGAAGAAGACAGTCACAGAAACTCTGTTGTTCTGCTCTCGGGCGGGCTGGACAGCGCGACGGTGCTGGCGATGGCTCGACGCGACGGGTTCGCGTGTCATTGCGTCACGTTCGACTACGGGCAGCGGCATCGGTTCGAGATCGCCGCCGCCGCACGCGTCGCCGAATCGCTTGGGGCAGCATCGCATCGCGTCGCGCAGCTGGACCCGGCGGCATTCGCGGGCTCGGCGCTCACCGGCGACATCGCCGTGCCCAAAGGCGGCGGTGGGGG
>JADFOF010000090.1 GCA_022563015.1 Planctomycetota bacterium | reverse complement strand
AGCAGAACCCGAACCGCTTGAGCTGCCGCCGAAAGGTGTCGATGCTCTTGCGCGTCGTCTTCGCCGGGTGGACGCCGGTCGCGATCGCGTACTGCTCAGCGGGCAGCCCGAACGCGTCCCACCCCATCGGGTGCAGCACGTTGAAGCCCTTGAGCCGCTTGTACCGGCAGATGATGTCCGTGGCGGTGTACCCCTCGGGGTGCCCGACGTGCAGCCCCGCGCCCGAGGGGTACGGGAACATGTCCAGGCAATAAAACTTGGGCTTGGCAGCGTCGAAGCCGGGCTGACCCGGGTTGGGCTGAACGAACGTGCCGTGCTCGTCCCACCAGGCCTGCCATTTGCGCTCGATGCGGTCGGCCAGCGAGGCGGTGTAGCGGTACGGACGGTTCTTGCCGGAGCGGTCGTGAGGCTTGGCTTTGGAGGTCGGTCCGGACATGTCCGCTCAAGCGTAGGTCTGGAGGATGGACCGGCCGGGTTCTTGGAGCGCAGTACGCACGGGAGGAACGCGCGGGCTGGGAAGGGTGCGATGGGGGGATCCGAGGCTTCGCGGACTCAGCCTCGGCGTCTGGGCGCCCGTTACCGGCGAGCCTTGTCCGCCTTTGCCTTGGCGTCCTGGAGCATCTTCTTCGCCTCGCCCGCGAGGTAGAACGAGCCGGTGACGCAGATCAGGTCGTCGCGGCCGATGGCCTTGTGGGCGGTGTTGATCGCCTCTTTGAGCTTGGGCACGACCTGGGTCATCTTGGGGCTGATCTCGGCGAATCGGCGCTGGAGTTCCTTGGGGTCGATCGCCCTTGGGTTCTCGCTCGACCTGGTGAAGAGCACCTTGTCCGCGCCCAGGGCGAGCATCCGCAGCATGCCGTCCACGTCCTTATCCTCCGCACACCCGAAGATCACGACCATCGAGTCGTACTTCATGTGGGCCCCGATGGCCTTGACCAGGGCTTTGATGGACTCGGGGTTGTGTGCGCCGTCGATGATGATGCGCGGATCGTCAAAGGCGATCTCCATGCGGCCGTTGGCGGGCGTGGTCGCCAGCCCCAGCAGCACCGCCCGCTCGGGCGTCTCGTACCCGCGATCGCGCAGCCGATCAAGAATCGCCAGTGCCAGCCCGCAGTTGTGCGCCTGGTGCTCGCCCTTGAGCGGCACGGGCAGGTGTTCGTACTCGGAGCGCTCGGTGGTGAGGCTCACGCGCGCGTGCGGACCCAGCTCGGGGCTGGCCTCGAACCGGTAGCTGAACTCGATCTCGCGGCCGAGCATTTCCAGGCGCGTGCCGACGGCCTCGGCCTTGTCGCGCAGGACCGCCTCGACCTCGGGGGTCTGGGGCACGGTCAGGGCGGCGACGCCGGGCTTGAAGATCCCCGCCTTCTCCGCCGCGATCTCCTCGAGCGTTGTGCCCAGCATCTCGGTGTGCTCGAGCTGGATCGCCGTGATCGCGGTCACCTCCGGCTGGATCACGTTGGTCGAGTCGAGGCGACCGCCCAGGCCGGTCTCGATGACAGCGATGTCCACAGCCTGGTCGGCGAAGTGCAGCAGCGCCAGCGCGGTGAGCAGCTCGAAGTACGTCGGCTTGCCGCACTCGGGCTCGATCGCGACCGCGGCTTGGGCGACCCGGGCCATGCCCTGCGTGAACCTGGCGTGGCTGATCGGGTCGGCGTTGAGCCGGATCCGCTCGCGGATGTGCACGAGGTGCGGGCTGGTGTAGACGCCGACGGCGTAGCCGCACTCCCCAAGGCACGCGGCGGTCATCTCGACCGTGCTGCCCTTGCCCTTGCTGCCGGCGACGTGGACGCAGCGCACGTCGCGGTGCGGATTGTCGAGCGCGGCGAGCAGCGCCAGCATCCGCTCGAGCGTGAAGACGGAGCGATTGGCCCGGTCCACACGCACACGCTCGAGATTCATGTGCGAGTCGAGATAGCGCAGCGCAAGCTGATAGCTGGCGATCGCCGGGGCGCGCGTCGCCTTGCCCGCGGCCTCTATGGACTTCTCGCCGCCCACGCTGGACGACGCACCGGCGTCGGCGGACGGGGAGGGTCTCACCATGCCTGCATCGTAGCACGCCGTGCACGCGCGTTGTGGTTCGTGCAGCCCCGGGGCCGATCTCAAACCACTGCAAACTCAGAGGTTACAGAATTTTTCCGCGTTTTTATGTTTCTTTGTTCGGGAGCAATTCCAGGCCTGCCAGCACGGATCGCAGCGTGGCCAGCGTCGCGGGCGTGGCTCGCGTCATGGGCAGCCGCAGCGCCCCCGTGTCCCGGCCCACAAGCGCCATCGCCGCCTTGACCGGGATCGGGTTCGTCTCGAGGAACATCGCCCGGCAGAGCGGCAACAGGCTCTGGTGCACCGGCAGCGCGTCAGCGAGGCGCCCGTCGCGAACGAGCCCGCACAGCTCGGCCGTCTCGTGCGGGACCAGGTTCGCGATCACCGACACCGCGCCCACGCCGCCGACGGAGCCGAACGGCAGCGTCATCCCGTCGTCGCCCGAGAGCAGTGCCAGGTCCGGGCAGCGCAGGGCGATCTCGCCGGCCGAGTCGGTCGAGCCCGTGGCCTCCTTGACCGCGACGATGGTCTGGTGAGCCGCCAGCCGCTCGATCGTGTCCGGCCCGAGCGTCACGCCGGTCCGCCCGGGGATGTTGTAGAGCATGACGGGCAGGTCGGCCGCGTCGGCGATCGCCGCGAAGTGCGCGTAGAGCCCTTCCTGCGTCGGCTTGTTGTAGTAGGGATTGACGCTGAGCGAGGCGTCGGCGCCGGCCCCGGCGGCGAAGCGGTGCAGCTCGACCGCGTGGGCCGTCGAGTTGCTCCCCGTGCCGACGATGACCAGGAGCTCCCGCGCGTGCCCCAGCTCGATGGCGCGCACGACCAGCTCGCGGTACTCGCGCTCGCTCAGCGTGGGCGACTCGCCCGTCGTGCCGCAGACCACGATCCCGCTCACGCCGCCGTCGGCCTGGAACGCGATCTGCTCGGCCAGCCGCGCGTCGTCGATCGTGGTGCCGTCCTCGGAGAAAGGCGTTGTGATCGCGGTGAACGCGCCGGTGAAGCGGGGATCTCTCAGGTGCGCACTGGTCATGGTCGATTTTTACTCGCGGCGTGGCGGGGCGTTCGCACAATGAGCGCCCGCCCACAGCGGACAGGATACACCGCACGAGCCGCGACCGGCAGGGAGCGGAGGTTGGGCAACCGACATCGCGATAGTCACTCTCAGAAGCACTCCCTTCCGGTCGTGCCTCGTCATGCGCAGTCGCGTCCATCGCTCATCCCGGCGCTCCATCTGATCTGGGAACGGGCTGGATCGGCTCGCGCGTGTGGTAGACGAAGTCCGTGACCGCGGGCTCGCCCCCGCACCGGGCGACCAGGGACGCGATCTGCCCGCGATGGTAGAGCGAGTGCCCGAAGAGCTGGGTGAGGATGTCCTCGATCACGCTGCGAAACCGTTGGCCGTCGACCGCTGTGTAGTCGAACGTCCGGGCAATACCGTCGTCGGTCGCGTTCTCGAGATACTCCGACCAGAGCGCGTGCGTCTGCTCCATGAGCGCCGGCAGCGACGCCGGGTCCACGCCGCGCGGGAACAGGTCGGGCTCGCCCTGGTCAAGTATCCCGAATCGGTGCAGCCACAGGCGCCGCGCCGCCATGATGTGCGCACACAGGTCCACAGCCCGTTGAAAGTCCTCGCCGCGGCGGTCCTCGTGGACGGTTTCGAGCGACGCGAGCACCTTGGCGTGGGCGTCCTGCTCGTACTGGAACCACCGCCGATAGCGCTCGATCATGACAGCTCCTCATCCCGCTCGTGGTCGTTGGACAACTCCGGGTCGATCGCCGCTCATGCCATGAGCGACTTCATCTCGCGGACAGCCTCGCGCAGGCCGACGTACACCGCCCGGCTGACGATCGCGTGCCCGATGTGCAGTTCCTCGACGCCCGAGAGGGCCGCGATGGGCTCGACGTTCTCGTAGTTCAACGCGTGCCCGGCGTTGAAGCGCATGCCGGCGCTGCGGATCTCGCTGCCGGCGCGCTCGACACGCCCGAGGGCGTCGGCCAATTCCGAACGGAGAAAGTCGCCCCCGCACGCGGCGAACGCGCTGGCGTAAGGCCCGGTGTGCACCTCGCACACGTCGAAGCCCGCCTCGGCCGAGGCCCGCACCTGGTGGGGCTCAGCGTCGATGAACGCGCTGACGATCAGCCCCGCGCCCTTCAGCCGCGTCACGACCTCCTTCATCCGCGCCAGCTGGGCCGAAACGTCCAGCCCGCCCTCGGTCGTCACCTCCAGCCGCCCCTCGGGGACGAGCATCGCGGTGTGCGGCTTGAGGCGTTCGGCGATGCCGAGCATCTCGTCGGTCGCGGCCATTTCGAGATTGAGCTTCACCCGCACGAGCCGACGCAGCAGCTCCACGTCGCGGTCCTGGATGTGCCGACGATCCTCGCGCAGATGGACGGTGATGCCGTCGGCCCCACCCAACTCGGCCTCGTGCGCCGCCCGCACCGGGTCCGGCTCGGCCTCATCCAGCGAGCCAACCCCCCGGTACCGCGCCTGGCGAACCGTCGCGACGTGATCGATGTTGACGCCGAGCGCGGGCATGCCGGATTGTATTCGCCCGCGAGGCGCACATGCGGGCGGTCCCGGTCAGCGTTTCAGCGTCTGGCTGGTCTCGCGCAGGCGATCGGCGGCGGTCTTGAGACAGGTCTCGGCCTCGTCGTAGACGCCGTCGGCGGCGGCGGACCAGGCGCGGTTGATCTGGCGTTCGGCTGCGGCGAAACGGTCCATGATCATCGCGTACCCGCCCAGCCCGTGCCGACCGATGAGTGCCTGCCGCGCGTCGATGAAGTCCGCCACGTGCGACCGCTGCGCGTGCTCGAGCCGACCCATGATCGCGTGCAGCCGGGCGGGCTCGTCGGGCAGCCCCGGCAGATCCTTGCGCAGCTGGTACAGGCTCTCGGTGAGCGACTGAATGATGAACTCGGGCGTTTCGGTGAAGGTACCCGCTCGATCGACGGTTCCGGCGAGCCGACGCCTGGCGTCCACACGGATCATCATCCCGCCCGCGGCCAGCCCGATGACGGACAGGGCGAAAGCCGCCTTGAACCGCGTGCCCCAGGTGCTGAGCGAGAACTCGGTGATCTGCACGTACTTGACGCCGGCGTCGCGCAGCGTGGCCAGCGACGCCTCATCCAGCACGCTGCCTTCAGCCACGAGTGCGTCGCCGTCGGCGCCCTTGCCCGCGTTCTGGGCGAGCGTCCGACCCACGAGCACTTGGTCGTCCAGGCTCAGCGGCGCGAGGTACGCGGTCGCGGCGCTGAGCGCACCGGCCGCCACACACACCGTGAGCATCAGATACGCGATCAATCGCATCGGGTCACCCTCTCACCAAGACAATCCCGCTGACGATCAAGCTGAGAATGGCCTCGCCGACGATGAGCCCCGCGGCGAGCGGCACGCCCCATTCCTCGGCCCAGGACCGTCCCTTGATCTTGCCGATCACGATGTTGGCGATGCACCCGATCCCGTAGGTGGAGATGTAGATGAACGGGAGATACATCGAGAGCCCGACGAGCACGCCGAGCCCCGCGAATGCGCCCAGCCCCAGCATCGCCCCGAGCAGCGCGCCCATAGCGTAGAGCGCGTACGGCATGTCGCCTCCCTGAACGCCGTTGATCACCGCCTGAAGGGCCTGGGCCTGCGGCGCCTCGGTCGGGGTGCCCGCGCCCATCGGCACCCCGTACTGCTTCATGTTCACCGAGGAGATCAGCAGGATCGTCATCATGCAGACGACCGGCCCGATCCACGTCGTGCACAATTCAACGATCTGCTGCTTCCTGGGCGACGCACCCACGATATAGCCTGTGCGCAGATCCGCCATCATGTCCGACGCCATGGTGATCGCGCAGCACAACGTCGCGCCCACGAGCACAGCTGCGATCACATTGCCGGTCCCGGCCAGGAACATCACCAGCACGACCGTCAGCAGGGCGATGCCGGACACGGGCGACCAGTCCGTCATGCCCGTGCACTGGGCGATGATGATCCCGGCCAGCCAGATCCAGAGCGTGCCGACCAGCGCGATCAGCGCCGCCCGCAGGTGCGGGTTCAGGCCCGACAGGAAGCCGGGCTTGGACTTGATCGCGGCCAGCGCGTCGTCGCGCTGTTCGTTCGACCATTCGTTCCATGTCGCGACAGCGTCCTCATCGGCCAACGTCAGGGTGTAGCCCCCGTACTGGACCGTCGGTCTCGGCGCAGCGTCGGGATCGAATCCCTCCGGCGTGGGCTGCCCGGTGGCGACGATGAACACCTCACCGGTGACCGGGCACGTCGTATTGCTGGGATCCCGGGACGAGAGGTCGGCGGCCAGGAACAAGAGCACAAATGCGCCCAGCACAGCGAACAGCACGGGGGAGAGTCCGAGTTCGTCGCTGCCGCCTTTGGTCCGCCCCGCGAGCAGCAGGCTCTTGAGCGCAGCCCTGATCGCGGGCATCGAGACGACGATGCCCATCATGGCGCCCCCGAGCAGCAGCCCGATCCCGAGCGGGCGATTGATGTTGACCTTGCCGAAACTCGCGACCTGATGCGCCTCCAGCGTCGCGGGCATGAGGTTGTAGTGAAAGAGGATCGGGTTGAGGATGAGGTACGCCAGCACGCCGCCGGCCAGCACCATCAGACCGGCGCGACCGGTCAGGTACCCGGCACCCAACGCAAAGGGTGCGATCGCGAACACGAGCATCATCGAGTCGGGCAGCCCGACGAAGCGCCCGATGTCGACCGATTCGTCGCCCAGCACCCGATCGGGGTGTCCGTTTCTGGAACGATCGACGCGGACGCTGAGCGGCCGATCCGGCCGGCCGTCGCCGTCGAGGTCCGATGGTTCGGCGGTGGGCTGACCTTGACCGTTGGGTTCGGCCCTCTCCGCGTCGGACTCGGCCTGGGCGGGTAGCGTCCAGCCGATGTCGGCGTAACCCCAGAACATCGGCGCCTTGGCCCATCCGAGGTTCTTGTCGCGCAGCGTGTCCCATTCACGTTCGCCCGCGCTGATTTCCGAGAGCGCGATGAGCAGATTGTCGTTGAAATCGCCGGCCGGGGCCAGGGCGTCGAGCGAGGCTTCAAGTTCGTGTATCGTCGCGCGAAACCGGGCTTTGTCCTCCGCGGAAACCTTCGCATCGCGCAGACTCTTCTTCACGTCCTCGATCTCGGCGAGAACATTCCCGCGTTCGACCAGCTCGGCCGGTGCGGACGTGTCGCCGATCCATCCCGCGATCTTGAGCGTGCGCACACGGTCGGCGACGGTGATGCGATCGGCTGCGACCAGGCGCTCGAGGTTGTCCAGGCCCGCTTCGGTCTTGAGCTGGGTGAGCGCAGCGGGCGCCACCAGCACCATCGCCGCGACGATGCCCGCCAGCAGCACGATGGTCTTCTTGATCCCCGCGCCGGGCGACTTGAGGATGGCGCCCACCGCGGTGCCGCTGGGGAAGCGGAGGCGGTCGATGTCGATCATCTGCTTGCGCAGCGGGATGATGAACGCCGCCCCCATGACCGCCCCGGCCATGCACGCCAGCGTCACCAGCCAGAACCGCGCCGACCCCGGGTCCAGCGAGTACCCCAGCAGCAGCAGCACGGGCACGGTGAAGATCACGCCCGCGTTGGTCGTGTTCACGCTCGAGGCGATGGTCTGGCCGATGTTGCACTCGAGGATCGAGCCCCGGCGCAGCAAGCCTCGCAATACGCCGAACCCCAGCACCGCCGCGATGGCGCTGCCGACGATGGTGAAGCCGATCTTGAGCCCCGAGTAGGTGATGGCGGCGTTCATGATCACGCCCACCACCAGGCCGAACACGATCGCCGACAGCGTCACCTCGCGGTAGCCCTTGCCGGGCACCACCATGCGCGGCGGCTTCGAGGGCGGGGTGTCGGGCGTATCGGGGGACTCAGGCATGTCGGGAGTCTCGGGCATGAACGATCCTGTCAGGCAGCCAGCGGTCCGGTCGGGCAGCCGAAGGACGGGCATTGTGCCCGCTCCACCCGCCCAGCACAAGCCGGTCATCCAGTTCGTTCTTCGAGGCAACTGTGTACTTGGCGCAACAACTGTCTGTGGATAAACGGTGGATATCGAGATCGTCAGCCGGTTGGCCGCAGCATCGGCGAGCACGTCCGCCCGTCAGACCGCACAGTACACACCCAGACCGTCGAAGGATTCTTCTCGTTCCTGAAGCGCGGTTTGCACGGAACGTTTCACAGCGTCAGCAAGAAGCATCTGCATCGGTATGTGGACGAGTTCGCGTTCCGCTGGAACACGCGAGACGTGGACGACGGGGAGCGGACAGAGAGGGCGATTCGGGGCGCGGCTGGCAAGCGGCTTTTCTACGCGACTCCAACTAGCGGGTGATCGAACGGGATTAGCGACGGGGTGTTGCGGTTTGATCAGGCGCGCGGCACCGGACGACCGAGATCTGTGTCAATGGACCGCATCCATAAGGATGAGCACTGGTCTGCAAGACGTTTTGTGTAGCGGTCTATGAGTGTGAGCACGGAAATGGCTCGGCATACCCACCCGGTTAGAGACTCATTCACCAGGTACGACGCAAGCCTCGCACTACTCCGAGTCAAAGCCCGGTCGATTATTCGTTGAACGTCTTGGTTTTCGGATCGTGCCGGACGCGGGTAGCCGCCCGGAGGGCGGTTTGCCAATACGAACGCCAACACCGGTACAGTGAAGCTGCGTGCATGAGTTGCGACACCATTGAGGTGGTCGCGTGTGCTCTGATAGGCCGGGTCGTTGAAGCAGCCCAGCTCTCTCGCTGCATCCCACATGTCATCACGGATATCAAAGAGGTCTTGGCGGAGAGCAATAACGCGCACATGGCACCACCATGCATACGCAATGGCACTTGAAACCAGCAACATGCCGAATGTCAGCCAAACCATTAGCCTACTCCCTGTCGTCCGAACTGGAACTACGCTCTTTGTCGATCACTTGTTCCAATTCGGCTGTTCTCCGATGCGTTTTTCTCACGTACTTCACTCTTGATTTCAGAAGCAACGCCAACACACCAGACGGGGCGACGAGGGCAAGGGAGATCGCTCCGACAACCTGCCACCATTTCGGATCAGACACAATCTCGACAACAGCATCCGCAATGATCTTGATGCCAATGACAATGGCGACACAGATACCCCATATGCCCAATGTCTTCCACCGCTGCTCAATGCGGGTAATCTCGACCAAATCGGACCGTTTTGGTGCTCCTGCATCGTCATTTTGACGCTCGCCGGTACTGTCTGTGGCGGTCATCGGCTCAATCCTAGAGATCCCGTGACATCGCGTCAATGTGCGTCAAGTAACACTCGCCCAGATACCCTATCACACCCCTAATGCTAGGCCGCATTTCCTTTGCGTCAAGTACACACTTGCCATTTCTTGAAAAAGGACTTGAACAATCCGAAAGATGTCTTATCATAGTGAAAGATGGCTTTCGGAATGTCAAACAACCCGGGCTCGGATGACGGTGGCGGGCGGGAGCATCTGCTGTTGGCTCTGCCGCGCGAGGATCTGGATCTGATCGCCGAGCTGGTGCTCCAGTCCGGGTCGCTCAAGGGGCTGGCCCGGTCGTATGGCGTGAGCTATCCGACCATCCGGGGCCGTGTCAACAAGGTCATTGCCCGGCTGCGGGACGCGGTTGAGGGTCGCGAGCCGGACCCGCTGCGCGAGCTGCTGGCGTCGCTGGTCGAGCGCGGCGAGCTGACAACCGCGGGCGCGAGACGGATTCACGCCGCCGCACAGCAGTCCGGCACACAGGCCACGCACTCAGATAAGGGAGACCAGTCATGACACCATGGTGGGACCAGCAGACAGCGATCCTGATCGGAGCGATCGGGGGCTCGGCGATCGGGGTCATGGGGGGTGTGTACGGCGCCCTCGTGGGTGTGCTCGCGCCGAAGGGAATCGGGCGCCGGCCGGTGCTGGCGATCCACCTCACCCTGGTCGCCTTCGGCGCAGCCGTGCT
>JADFOF010000089.1 GCA_022563015.1 Planctomycetota bacterium | reverse complement strand
CGGTGGAGATCCTCGAGTCGGTGGGCGCGCTCGTTCCTGCGACAATTGAGGGCTACCGCAAGGACGATTCGCCGCGGTTCATCGCCGGGCGGTTCGCGGAATTGGTCGCAGCGTCGAAACTACTATGGCGACCACGTGCACCGCGCCGGCCGGAGTTTGTCGGCGTGGGTCGCGCTATCCCGATCACCGGCGGGCGGGTGTGGATCGACGAAACGTCAAACGATGGGGAGGCGTCGCGGCTGGCGGCAGCGCACTGCTTCGGGCTGCTCAAAGCCGAGGCAAGCCGGCTGGTGTTGGCGGTCTCGCCGGAGGAGGCGTCGGCCAAGGACTCCGAGTTCATCGCCTGCGAGGTCGAATTGCGACGGGCGGGCACGCCGATCCTGTTCGTCGAGCTGGACATGCCCGAGCTGACAGCCGAACCAGCGGGGGGCGCATAGCCGATGGCGATCATCATCGACGAGACGAAGCGGGTGCTCGTGCAGGGCATCACCGGCCGAGAGGGGCGAGCGCGCACGCGGCTGATGGTCGGGTACGGGACCAACGTCGTCGCAGGGTGCACGCCGGGAAAGGGCGGGCAGAACGTGCTCGAAGTGCCGGTGTTCGACGCTGTGTCCGAGGCGATGGACCACGCCCGTGCGCACAGCGGCGGCGAGATCGACATCTCGGTCGTGCTGGTGCCGGCGCGGTACGTCAAGGGCGCAGCGATCGAGGCCATCGAGGCCGGCGTCAAGATGCTCGTCCTCGTCCCGGACCGCGTGCCGGTCTGGGACGCGATGGAGATCGCCGCCGCGGCCGGGTCGAACGGGGCGCGGTTCGTCGGCCCCAACACGCTGGGCGTCATCAGCCCGGGCCGGGCGGTCGTCGGCATGATCGGCGGCAAGGCCGAGTCCGCAAGGGCCTGGTTCAAGCCCGGGCCCGTGGGCGTGATCTCGCGCTCCGGCGGGATGAGCTCGTCCACGGCCTATTACCTGGGGCGCAAAGCCACCGGGCATCAGGCATCGGGCAACAGCGAGGGAATCGGAACGAGCACGATCTGTCATGTGGGAGGGGACTCGGTCCTGGGGCTGCGCATCCCGGATGTCGCGCTGCTGTTTGAAGAGGACGAGCAGACCGAGGCGATCGTGCTGTTCGGCGAGATCGGTGGCACGCAGGAGGAGGATCTGGCCGAGCTGATGCGCGCGGGCCAAGTGACCAAGCCGGTGGTGGCGTACATCGGCGGCAAGGCGGCTCGGGAGGGGACGCGGTTCAGCCACGCGGGCGCGATCATCGAAGGAAACACAGGGACGCACGCGGGGAAGGTGTCAGCCCTGCGCGACGCAGGCGCGACGGTGGTCGAAAGCTTCGGCGACCTGCCCGACGCGACGGCGAGCGTGCTCGGGAAAGGCACGTAAGCACGAAGGCAGGTCGGATCTCCGAGCCCACACTCAGAGGTACGTCGGATCTCCGAGCCGACAATGTTCGACACACGTCAAAGAGGCCCAAGCGCCAGCGCGGGCTCTCCTCCGTTCGTGCCCAACTTTCAACGCGAAGCCCGCCAAGATCGCGAAACGGTTTGGGCAAAGAAATGGGAAGACATAGGGTGCCACACCTCGACGGCCGCTTCGGCCGGCGCAGGTGTGCCGTACGCGCCCGCGCACACCTGCGCCGCGGCGGCGAGGCGTGGCACACGGGCGCGCTCTTGGCCCTCTTCGCGTTGAAATCCGGGCGGGGGAGAGCCCGCGCTGGCGCTTGGGCCTCTTTTTTGTGCGTGGAACAACGCCAGCGAGGTGATTCTGTTCTCGGCGGCCGGGTTGAGCCGACATGCAGGACCGGACGCGCCCTGTTTCGAAACACCTCACCCCCACGCCCTCCCCACGATCTCGCGGGCGACGGGCCGGACGAATCTCTGACCTGCCATGTGCGGCATACTCGGCATCGTTACAACCCGTTCTCACCGCCCGTCGATCGACGACGCGGAGGCGGTGCGCCTGCGCGACCTGATGACGCACCGCGGGCCGGACGACGCCGGGTTGTGGCGACGCGGGCACGTGCTGCTGGGGCTGCGGCGTCTGGCGGTGATCGACCCCACACCCGCCGGGCATCAGCCCATGGTCTGCCCACGGTCCGGGTGCGTGCTCGTCTACAACGGCGAGCTGTACAACGACGCCGATCTGCGCCGGCAGTTGACGGCACTCGGCCATGAATTCCGCACGCGCTGCGACACGGAGACGGTGCTGGCGGCGCTGACACACTGGGGCGAGGACGCGCTGGAACGCATTCGCGGGATGTACGCGCTGGGTTTCTACGACCCGCGCATCGAGACGGTGCTGCTCGCGCGCGACCCGCTGGGCGTCAAGCCGTTGCACTACACGCTTGTGCGCACCAATCGCCCCGACCCGCACACCGAGCTCGTGTTTGCCAGTGAGTTGCCGCCGATCCTCGAGCACCCGGACGTGCGGGTCGAGCCGGACCTTGCCACGATCAGCGGGTACCTGACCACGATCCGCACGACGCTCGGAAGCCGGACGCTGTTCGCCGGTGTGCACACGCTTCGGCCGGGCGAGGCGATCACGGTGGATCTCGCGGGCGACGAGCCGCGCCTCACGCACACGCAACTCCCTATCCGTTCCGTTGACGCCGCTGCGACGACGGACCCCGAGCACACGCGCAAGGTGATCGAGTCATCGGTTCGCGTGCATTTGCGGGCAGACGTGCCGACGTGCTGCCTGCTCTCGGGCGGGCTGGACAGCTCGATCATCGCGGCAATCGCGGCGGACGCCCTGCCCGACGATCACCTGCACACGTTCTGTGCCGGCACCCCGGACGATGAGGACGACGGTGATTTTTCGTTCGCCCGGACTGCCGCTGAGCACATCGGCTGTGCGCATACCGAAACGCCGGTGACCGCGGCGCTGTTCGCCCGGCGCTGGGCGGACATGGTGCGTCGCCAGGGCGTGCCGCTCTCGACGCCCAACGAGGTGGCCATCAACGAGGTGGCGCGCGTGATGCGGGCCAACGGTTGTGTCGTTACGCTGTCCGGCGAGGGCGCCGACGAGTTGTTCGCGGGCTACGAGCTTCCGATGCGACTCGCGGCGGCCCACGTCGAAGCGGGCGACGAGGAACCGGGGCTGTTTCAGCTGCATTCCAACGCCTGGATCCCCGTGATCGCCAAGCCCAATGCCCTGAACCCGGACGCATGGCGGGCGATCGAACACGACGACGCCCTGCTCGATTTCTACCGCGAGGAGTTCACCGCAGCCGCGACCGAGACCGACGACCCGCTCGATGCGCACCTGCGCTTTCATCGCCGGGTGAACCTGTCGGGGCTATTGCTGCGTCTGGACTCTGCGACGATGCTCGAGTCGATCGAGGGCCGCACGCCCTACGCCGATCGCGAAGTCGCGGCGTTCGCCCAGTCGCTCGCTCTGAACGACCGGTTTCGCGGTGATCCATGCGAGACCAAGCGGCCGCTCCGCCGCGCGTTCGCGAACCGTCTGCCGCAGACGATCGTGGAACGGCCCAAGGCGAGCTTCCCCCTCCCGTTCCAGCACTGGATGCACGAGCACGCCGGGGCGCTGCGCACCAGTGATCTTATCGACGAGTTGTTCGCGCAGGAGACCATTGAGACCACGGCGGCCAACCCGTCGCTCAACTGGGCGTTCGCCTGGCCGATGATCAACCTGGCGCTCTGGTCACAGCGCTGGTGGGGCGCATAGCGGTGCGGGCACTGGCGCCCGCGTTGTTCAGCCCGACGTAGCCATCGCGCCGAGCGCGTCGCCCGACAGGCGGTTGACAGTCCACCCGTCCAGCGCCACAGCGCCAAGCCTCTTGTAGAACGCCCTGGCGGGTTGGTTCCAGTCCAGCACGGACCATTCAAGGCGTCCGCAGCCTCGCTCCAGCGCGATCGCCGCCAATCGGGCCAGCATCGCCCGTCCGACGCCGCGCCCTCGAAAGGCCGGCCGCACGTACAGGTCTTCGAGGTACACGCCGGGCTTGCCCACGAACGTCGAGAAGTTGTGAAAGAACAGGGCGAACCCGGCCGTATCAGGCCCCTCCTCGTTCAGCCACTCCGCAATCAGCACCTCCGCTTTGGGGCGCGGCCCGAACAGGTGGCGGCGCATCTCGCTGCGGTCGGCGACGGCCTCGTGCGAGAGCCGTTCGTACTCGGCCAATTCGCGGATCATCCCGAGAATCGTGTCCAGATCCGTTTCAACCGCGTCGCGAATCCGAAGCTCATCCATCGCAGACCTCCGAGACGCGCTTGATCGTGTGCGGCGCGGCATCATCATCCACCAGCTCGAGCTGCCAGTACCCGACATCGTGCCACGCCTGGAACTTCCATCCGACGCGCATCATGTGTCCCACCTTCGTCATTCCCATCCGCTCGTGCAGGCGCACGCTCGCCTGGTTGGGCTGGGTGATCCCGGCCAGCACGGTTCTGTACCCCTGGTTCCGCAGGATCTCGAACAGCCGCACATAGAGCGCCGCGCCGGCGCCCTTGCGGTGGTGCTCGTGGTGCACATACACCGTGACCTCGGCGGACCAGTCGTAGGCACAGCGTCCCTTCCAGGGCGAGGCTCTGGCGAATCCGATCACGGCACCAGACGCCTCGGCCACGAGCCACGGATACCGCTCCCGCGTGTGGCGCCACTGGTCCAGCATGGCCTCCTCGCCAGTGGGCTGAGCGTGAAAGTTGGCCGCCGTCCGGGCGATGTACCAGTCGTTGATCCCGGTGATGGCCGGGATGTCTGTGTCACGTGCGAGCCGGACGATCATGGGCAACCGTATGCACGCAGCCAGCAACTTCGCCGCAAACCGCTCGATTCGCGAACAAACCGCGACGTGGGCGCGTTAGCCCTGTACCATGCTCGAAACAGGGAGCTCCCAGTGCCCGTCATCACGTCCAGCCGTCCTGCTATTGCAGCAGTGATTCTCTTCGCCGCCCCCACCCTCGCCCAGACGATTCAGGGCCTGCCACCGGTGCCGCAACCCGACCACGAAGCGCTGCTGAAGAACGCCGACGGCTCGTGGAAATACACGAATCGGCTCATCGACACCGACAGCCCGTACCTGCTCCAGCACGCCCACAACCCGGTGGACTGGTACCCGTGGGGCGCCGACGCACTGGCCGCCGCCCGCGAGCAGGACAAGCCCATCTTTCTGTCCGTCGGCTATTCGACGTGCTACTGGTGCCATGTCATGGAGCGCGAGGTGTTCTCGAACCCGGAGATCGCCGCGATCATGAACGAACGGTTCATCAACATCAAGGTGGACCGCGAGCAGCGGCCGGACCTCGACCAGATCTACATGACCGTGACACAAATGCTCACCGGCCGGGGTGGTTGGCCCAACAGCGTCTTTCTCACGCCGGAGCTCAAGCCCTTCTGGGCGGCGACCTACATCGGGCCCGAGGACATCCCGGGGCCTCCCGGCCAGCGCGGGCGCCCCGGCTTTCCCACGGTCATCACCGCCCTGAGCGATGCCTGGGTCAACCAGCGCGAGTCCGTCGAGTCCCGCGCCGACCAACTCGCCATCGCCGTCGTCAACGTCCTGACCAACCAGAACGCGAGCGCGACGCCCACACCCCTGTCGCTGGCCATCCCCGACGCCGCGATCGAACAGCTCGCCCTGAGCTACGACCCGGTCAACGGGGGCTTCAGCGTGGCGCCCAAGTTTCCCAACGACTTCACGTATTCGTTTCTGTTTCGCGTCCACGAGCGCACCGGCGACGAACGCACGCTCGACATGGCGCTCAACACGCTCAGGCACATGGCCGCGGGCGGACTGCACGACCACGTCGGCGGCGGGTTTCATCGCTACTCGACCGACGGCAAGTGGCAGGTGCCGCACTTCGAGAAGATGCTCTACAACCAGGGCCAGCTCGCCCGGGCGTATCTCGAAGCGTATGAGCGCACCGGCGACGAGCTCTACGCTGATGTGGTGCGCGGCATTCTGCGCTATGTCGAACGGCGCATGAGCGACCCGGCGGGCCCGTTCTACTCGGCACTGGACGCGGAAACTGACGCGGTCGAAGGCGAGTATTACGTCTGGAACCGCGATCAGATCGAGTCGCTGCTGGATGAAGAGCAACTCGCGCTGTTTGACAACGTCTTTCTGCTGGCGGACGTGCCGATCTTCCCGGGCCACAAGCACCCCGACGGCGGCGTGTTGTGCATGAAGCTCCCGCTGACCGAACTGGCTGCGCAACTGGATACAACGCCGACCGGGCTCACCGCCTCGCTGGCGCCCATCCTGTCCGCGCTCGCCCAGGCCCGCACGCCGCGCACGCTCCCGCGCCTGGACGATAAGGCCATCGTCGCGTGGAACGCGCTGATGATCGATGCGTACGCCTTGGCCGGGCGCGTGCTCGAAGACGACACATACACGGCCCGGGCCCGCGCGGCGGCCGACTTCATTCTCAGCACGATGCGCGATGACACGGGCCGACTGCAACGGGTGTGGCGCAACGGACACACCTCGCAGGACGCGTTCCTCGAGGACTACGCGTTCCTGGCCGATGCGCTCATCTCGCTCCACCGCACCACTGGGGACGACCAATACCTTGATTCGGCTGTCGAACTCGTCGCGCAGGCGAACGCGCTCTTCTGGGATGATTCAGAGGACGGCGGCGGCGGGTACTTCTTCGCGGCCCGGAACGCCGACCTGATCGCACGCAGCAAGAGTTCCGGCGACAGGGCCATTCCTTCGGGCAATTCCGTCATGGCGCACGCGCTGCTCGACCTGGCCGAGATCACCGGCGACGACGATTACGCCGACCGCGCACGCGTGCTGCTCGGGGCGTTCGCGGAGCAGATGACGCGCTCCCCGTCGTCGCACGTGCACATGGTCCACGCGGTGGATCGGCTGCTCGCCCGCGAGCCGAAAGCCATCCCGATGACGCTCATCCTGCCGATGGATGTCGTCGAGCCGCCCGATGCCGGCGGGGGGGCCGGGGTGGGCATTGCGGATTCCTCGGCCCGCGTCGATGTGTCCGCAAGGGTCGACCGCGCGACGCTCCAGCCGGGCGATGCATTCGTCGTTACGGTCACGCTTGATATGGACGAGGGTTGGCACGTGAACGCGAACCCGGCGTCGGCCGAGTACCTGATCCCCACCGTCGCCGATGTCCGCTCGGACCTGCCCGTGACGGTCACGGACGTGAAGTACCCGGCCGCGCACGAGCTCTCACTGGCGGGCGAGCCCATTCAGGTCTACGAATCCGGCGCCGCGATCCGCGTGTCGTGCGTGCTGGGCGACGACGCGACGCCGGGCCCGGGAACGCTCCGCGTCGTGGTCGGCTACCAGGCCTGCGACGACCAGTCGTGCCTGGCCCCGGCCGAGACGGTGGTCGAAGTTGCGGTGACGGTCGGGCAGCGGTAGCAGCGCACCGTGACCGCGTCGGTGAGTATCGCACTGCGGCCCGCTCCTTGGGAGCTTCGCAAAGTTCACTCGGCTGCGTCGGTTTTCGCAGACTGTCTTTGGCAATGGGGAATGGGGAATAGGCAATGGGCAATAGGCAATAGGCAATGGGCAATGGGGGGACATGGTCGGGCCGGGCGGTTCACGCGCGAGTCGTGGCCTCTGCGGCGCCCGTCAGTCCTTTGAGGTCATACCCACACTGCACGCACCATCCGCGCGCCAGCCGCCGCGCCGTGCGCCGGCGCACCGTCCAGCCGACCAGCCACACGCCCAGCCCCGTGGCGATCCACACGGCACACAGGCCAAGCGCGAGCGACGCGGTGCTATGAGAGGATAGAGTGTAATAGGCCGTTCGCTCGCGCGGCCCGCTCCAGTGAACGATCGCTGAGACCGACGCTCTTCGAAACGTGAGAGAAACCTCCGGCCTGCCCAACGCTTCAAAGCTCTGCTGTTCTCCCACGTTCCTGTGCACCAGCGGGCCGGGCCAACCGCCCGCCCCATCCGTGTGTGTCGTACCTATTTCACTGCGCCAGCCGAACGCGAGGCACGTATCGGGAGTCGAGGCCTCGCCTGGTGTTGCGTCGAGAATCGCCTGGGCGAGAACTGCTTCACCCGTTGGCTCTTTGGCGAGCTGCGCGACATCCGCAGCCGTGACGCCAGTGTTCGACCATACCGGATTCACCAGCGATGGGTATGCGTATCCGGGGTCAATCTGCGGTCGAAGCGATGCGATCGTCACACCGATCGCGCAGGCAACGACACAAAGAACGGGCGCCCGGCGGGCCAATCGATCCCGCTTGCGCAGCCCATCCCGACTGGCGACACGAAGCAGGAACACAATCCGGCGCAGCAGTCGCCCCGCGCCCCACGCTGCCAGCAGCATCAGCGGCCCCCCTGCGAGCCCCCTGCTATAGAACACGAAGCTCTCGCGCCGACCTGACGCGTCGATCCGCTTGGAGATGTAGTCCCAGCCCCACCAACCGTTTCTGAAAGACGACGGCCTTGCCGACGCGTTCGTTTTCGCATAGGCGTCGTCGTACTTGGCGTCATATCGATACAGGACGATCGTGGTCGGCCATCCATACCGCTGAAACTCTGTCGCCACGCCCGAGGGCGGAAGGAACGTCACGCCCAGTTCATAATTGCTGAAGAGATCCGTGTTGAGCAGGTCGCTGATGAACCGTCCGTCTGAAAGCTCTCCCGACGCATACCGCTCGATGTCAAGGCGTGTGTGCCGGTGCAGCGGGAAATCAGCGGTGTATGGGATGCTCGAAGATACGACGGGCGTGGGCAGCACCGGCCAGGCTTCGATGTTCCGCCAGACAACATAACCCAGGGCTATGAGCAACGCCGCGCACTGCACCAGACGCCGCCGTCGCACCGGCCAGGGCGGGGGCACCTCCCGCTGCGAGGCGGGCGTCGCGCACTCCGGGCAGACCAGCTCAGACATCGGTTGAGTGTCCAGACTTGTGATGTCGCCCATTGTACAAACTCCATAGTTCATCCCCGGATACTACTTTGCCTCAAACGTATGGCCGAGCAATGCCAATGCGAACCCCCTGAGTCAACTCGTTTCAACCACATGCAGCCCCTTGAGATCGTACCCGCACCGCACGCACCACCCGCGCGCCAGCCGCCGAATCGTGCGCCGGCGGACCGTCCAGCCGATCGGCCACACGCACAGCCCTGCTGCGATCCACGCCGCGCACAGCTCGAGGACCAGCGTCGCTGCCCTGCCATACGAGAAACTGTACATGGCCATCCGTCCGTCCGTTTCACGCCAGCGAACGGTCGCAATGACCGACGCTCTGTCACGCTTGAAAGAGATGGCTCGAGGGCCCGATGCCTGAACGCCCTGATGTTCCAAGACAGTACCCCACAGCAGCCGCCCAATCGCCCAACCCGTGCTTGTCAGGCTGACTTTGGAGCCCCATGCGAAGGCGAGGCATGCGTCGGGATTCGAGGCCTCCTCCGGCGTTGCATCCAGAATCGCGCGAGCAAGAGCCGCCTCGCCGTCCGGTTCTTTCGCGAACTGAATGGTATCCGTGAGGGTGATGCCCGAGTCCGAGCACGCCGGGTTCCGTGGAACTGGGGAGGCCCATCCGGGAAACGCCTGTGGCCGAAGCGATGCGATCGTCACACCGATTGCGCACACGACAATACAAAGAACGGGTGCTCGGCGAGCCAGGCGATCCCGCCTGCGCAGCCCGTCCCGACTGGCGACACGCAGCAGGAATACCAGCCATCGCAGCACACGCCCCGCGCCCCACGCCGCGATGAGTGTGAGCAGCCCACCGAGGAGTCCCTTGCTCGAAAAGAGAAACGTCTCCAGCCGACCTTGTGCATCGATCCGCTTGACCATGTAGGCCCAGCCCCACCACCCGTTCCGGAGTGTAGACGGCTTTGCCGACGGGTTTGTCTTCGCGTAGACATCGTCATACTGGGCGTCGTAGCCATAGCTGACAATCCTGGCGGGCCACCCGTAACGATGATAGTGTGTCGCGAAGCCCGCGGGCGGCAGAAAGACCACACCCAATTCATACGTGGCGAAGTATGCTGTGCGCAGGTCTTTGAGGAGTCGGCCATCGGCAACTTCGCCC
>JADFOF010000444.1 GCA_022563015.1 Planctomycetota bacterium | reverse complement strand
GTCCTCGGGCACGGGCTGTCGCGGGGTTTATCGGCGAGCGGGGCGACGAACGGTCGGCGCCGATGCAAGGCGGGCGCACGAGAAATGTCGCCGCCCGCCGACACAGGCGGCCCCATCTCTCCCGGCACCCCACGCCTCAATAGCTGCGTGCGCGATCCGCGCGGCGCGACGCGCCGCAATTCGCAGTCATGCGGCTCAGGAGCGCGCGGGGCCGGCCCGATGCCACAATCGGATCCCCGGCGTTCGGTCCGGGGCGGGCGCGGGAGAGCACACATGTACCTCCGAATCGGCGATGTCATGGTCAAGCAGGGGATCCTCACCGAGTCCGACCGGGATGCGGTGCTCGAGCGACAGCGCGAGACCGCCAGGCCGTTCGGCCTCCTGGCCGAGCAGATGTTCGGCGTCAGCCCGCACGGGGTCGAGCTGGCGTGGGCGGAGCAGTACGCCGAAGTGGCGGATTCGGTCGACCCGCGCACCGAGCGCGTCGAGCCCGCGGCGCTCAGGACGATCACGGCCCGCCAGGCATGGCAGTTCGGGCTGCTGCCGATGCGCTACGACGGCAACGACCTGGTGATCGCGACCACCCAGCACAACCTGCCGCGCGCGCTGCGTTTCACGGGCTGGCGGTTCTCGCACCCGTGCTACCTGGTCATCGCCGAGGCAACGGCGCTGGGCGAGGCGCTCGATGCGCACTTTCCTCTGCGGGGCATGTCGGCCAGCCTCCTCTCGATCAATTCGTAGACGGCGCCGAGTGCGCGCACTCGGATCCGGCTCCGATACGAGGCACGACCGGGAGGGAGTGCTTGGGCGGGAACCGGCGCGTGGTGGTGCGCCTATTTACCGCTCCCTTCCGGTCGCGGCTCGTAACGGAAGTCGCGGCTCGTAGCGGAGGTCGCGGCTCGTTGGGATTTTCGTGTCACAGAATGCCCGCATAAACAAGGCGCTACGATCTCACTCACATGTCGGTGGACCAATCACACAGCACAGCGGGCGATTGCGAGCATGGCGACGGCGAGATCCGCACGGTCTCGTTGGTCAGTCTCGGCTGCCCCAAGAACCTCGTGGACTCAGAAAAGATGCTCGGGCTGCTCGCCCAGGACGGGCTCAGGCCGATCTCGTACGACCCGGGCAGCCCCGGGGCTGCGGGCGAATCCGACCTTGACCAGCGCGACCGCACGGACCACGGGATTGATGCCGCCGACGCGGTCGTCATCAATACCTGCGGTTTTCTCGAGGCGTCCAAGGACGAGTCGCTGGCCGTGATCCGCCAGGCCGTCCGACTGAAGCACGCCGGCGTGGTGAAGCGGGTCATCGTGGCGGGCTGCCTGGTGCAGCGGCACCGGGCCAGGATGCTCGAGTGGGAGCCGGGCATCGACGCGATGGTGGGCGTGTTCGACCGCGACCGTATCGTCGAGGCCGTGCGCGGCAGGATGCCGACGCGCGAGGGTCTTGATTCCGCCGACACGCCACGCTACTGGATCGCCGCGAGCGCACTCCACGCCGCCCGGGAGCGCGGCCTGAAGACCGCCGGGCTCACGGTCAACGGCAAGGACGGCAAGGGGATCGGGTACTTCGAGGACGACTCGGCCCGGCTTCGCCTGACGCCCAGGCACTACGCATACCTCCGCGTCTCCGAGGGGTGCAATCAGAACTGCTCGTTCTGTACCATCCCGTCCATCCGCGGCAAGATGCGCTCGAAGCCGATCGAACGGATCGCGGCCGAGGCGGTCGAGCTGCTCAACGACGGCGCGTTCGAGCTGAGCCTGATCGGTCAGGATACGACGAGTTACGGCGACGACATCGGGCTGTCATACGACGCGGGCGACCCGTTCGCCGGCGGCTTGCCGTGCATGCTGCGGGCGGTCTGCCGGGCGGTCGAGCGTGACAACTCGACCGGGTGGGTGCGGCTGATGTACGCCTACCCGTCCAACTTTGCCGACGGCATGATCGACGCGCTGGCCGAGCTGTGCCGCGACGGCCCGCTCCTGCCGTACATCGACATCCCGCTCCAGCACGCCTCGGACCGGATGCTCAAAGCCATGCGCCGCAACGTCACCGCCGGGCGGCAGGAAGAGCTGATCGGCACGCTGCGCGACCGCATCCCGGGCCTCGCGGTGCGAACCACGTTTATCACGGGCTTTCCCGGC
>JADFOF010000443.1 GCA_022563015.1 Planctomycetota bacterium | reverse complement strand
GTGCAGAAGGGGCCCGACAGCACCCACGTGAGATCGAGGACGCGCAGCCCTTCGAGGGGTCCAGCCACCGCCTGCTCCATTCCGGTCGCGCCCTGCCGCGGCCGCGCCGCCGCATGTCGCGCGCTACAGCGCCGCTTCTTCGATCGCCGCGAGGTCCCGCGGACGCACTCGCCGCAGGGCCACGTAGAGGCCGGCCAGCACCACCGACCCGCCGAGCCACTGGAGCAGTGTAGGCACCTCGTCGAGCACGACCGCGGCGATCAGCGTCGCCCCGACGGGCTCGCCGAGGATCGCGATCGCCACGACGGCGGCGGGCAGCGAGCCGAGCGCCCAGTTGAAGGAGTTATGTCCGATGAGCTGCGGGCCGAGCGCGATCAGCAGGATCAGCAGGTAGCTCTCCCCGCCGAGCCCGCGCACCTGCGCCCCGGCCGCGAACATCACCGCCAGCAGCGTGGCGGCGGCGACGGCGTTCACGACCGCGCTGTAGCCGACCGTCGACATGCGGGCGCGCACGCCCCGTCCGATCACGAGGTAGACGCTGGCCAGCAGCGAGCCGATCAGCGCCAGCAGGTCGCCGGTCAGCGACACGGGATCGCCGATGTCCTCGGCGGCGAGCAGCAGCGCGCCGGCCAGCGCGATCGCCGTGCCGGCGAGCACGGCGTTCGACGGCCGCTCGTGCAGCCACGCCCACGCGCCGAGCGAGACGAAGACCGGGTTCATCGTCACCAGCACCACGCTCGCGACGACCGAGGTGCGCTGGATCGAGGCGATCCAGAAGGCGAAGTGGCCCGCCAGCACCAGCCCGGCGAGCACGAGCAGCGCGAGATCGCGGCGCGTGATGCGCCGCAGCTCGTCGCGTCGTTTGACCGGCTTGCTCGTCGCCTTTGGCTTGGTCGTCTTGGACATCGGGTCGGATTTCCCCGGGCACTGAGAGACCCCCTCGGACCTGGGGGCCAGAACCTACACGTTATCGGCTTCTTCAGGCTGGACAACTAGGCCCGCGGTTGGATTGTTTCGCCTCATCGGGCCTTGTGGCGCCAGCCTTGACATACGAGAGGCCAGTGGGCATCGTGCGGGTGATTGTCGCAGATTCGTGTGCTGGACGATATCGCCAGCATGACTTTTAACTGACTTATTTACAGTGGTTTACCGTAACATACCAAACCTTGGCGCTGCTGGGTGCCTCTGCTGTGGGGTGCTGCTGGCAGGTTGTGAGCAGCCCGGGCCGGCGGTATCCAGCCAGGCCTTGGCGACGCAGGAGACGCTTGTGCTCACCCAGGCCGATCAGGCCGAGATCCTTGCAGCTTTGCGGTCAATTACTCAGGACAGAAGCCTAGTTAATCGGCCGAGACCGGCTCCGGGCGGGCTTCGCTGGTCCGATGTGCCCCAGGCCGTGGCGGGAGCGGTGGGTGAGGTCGGCGTCGAGATGGCCATTGTTCAGATGCTAAGCGACGACGAACGATACACGTTCCACTTGAAAACCGTTGAAGATCGACCCGCCGAACTCATTGTGCGCCGTCGTCTTGATCAGCGCGTCTATGACGCGACGGCTACCGTCGGGCGTTTTGCAGACGATCATCAACGGGCCGAGGCGCTGCTCAGAGCGTTCGATCGGATGATGCGCGCCTTCGGCCGAAAGCGTGGTTTTAACGACCAAGAGCCATGACGGCACTTTGGCGGCTTATACGAATCCCAAATGACTCTCGTGCGTTTCGCGGATGAAGCATGGCATTCGGTCAACGCCTGAGAATTACTTCGGATTCCTATAAGAACACCGACGACTCCGCTTCGCTGCGCTGTCGGTGGCACCCCGAGCGACGCACAGCGCGGGTGCCACGCACAGCGAGTCTTCGAGTCGTGCGTGCTTCGGCGCTAATGCGCAATACCCATCGCCATTGATCCGCAGGCGGGCGCCATGCTTTGACCCTCTTAGAGCACTCCAACTCAATGCGTAGCGCGTTCGGCGCTTGTTAGGGTTGCGCTTTTTGGTGCGCTGATTTATGCTCCACCCTGGGGTACAGCGTGAGCCAAAAAGGAGCCATGGATGGCAGCACCATATTCACAAGACCTTAGAGATCGTGTGCTGACGGCGTACGACCGCGGCATGAAAACCAAGCAGATTGCAATCGTGTTCTGCGTCAGTCCCGCCTGGGC
>JADFOF010000442.1 GCA_022563015.1 Planctomycetota bacterium | reverse complement strand
GGCAGGTGGTCGCGCACGGCCGAGTCGGTCCGGGCCAGGCCGATCCGTGCCAGGCTCGCCTCGCTGAGCACCCGCGTGTCGAACACGAACGACCGCACCACGCGCGCCCCCGCCTCGCCGACGAGCATGTAGTCGAGTCGGCTGGGCAGGAACGGGCTCGAATCGGCCGACCATGTGATCGTGGTCCCGTCGCCGAGCATCCCGGCGTGGATGATCTCCAGGTGCGTGCCGTCCGCGTCCAGCCCGCTCCGCAGGGTCTCGATCGGCGTTCGCGAGCCAACGAGGTTCAGATCGCCCCCGATGACGCACGCTCTGACCTGCTCACGTCCTAGAGCCAGCCCCAGGGCGCGATTGATCGCCTCCGCCTCGGCCAGCCGGCGCGATTCTTCCGGGCCCGTGGCCGACCCGCAGCACTTCAGGTGTACGCTGGCGACGGCGATCTCGCCCAGCGGCGTGGTCACTACCGCTGCCACAAAGCGCACGGGAACGCTTGTGTCCGCCAGTTCCAGTCGGCCCGGCCCGAACGGACGCACCGAACCACGGGCCGCGATCGCAACGTCCGGCGACTGGCCCACGACGGTGTGCCAGCTCTCGCCGCCGGCGATGTTGGCCGTCAGCCACGTCTCGAGATCCAGCGCCGACCCGCCGTTCCACTCCTGCAGCAGCAGGATGTCCGCGTCCAGCGCGTCGAGCAGGCGTGCGAACGGCTCGGGGCTCGTGCCAAGCCGCCCGTGAACGTTGAAGGTGACGATCCGGATGGCGCCGGGCTGTCGCGCGGGCAAATGGGCGTCCACCCGCCGAGCCGACGGCGACGCCCGCGGCAGGTCCACCATGAACGGGTCGGACCACCCCGCCAGCGTGCCCGCGCTGTCGTAGAGCAGCCACATCCCGCTCGTGCGCCCGATCGTGCGCATGCCCTTCTCGGGCGCTCGATCAACGCCGCTCAGTCGGCGGGAGATGCGCAGCTCGAACCAGTCCGAGGCGTGTGTGGGCAGCGCCACCAGCCCGATGTCCGCGTGAGAGATGTTCATCCATGACCCGGACGCGTCGAGCGCCTGCACCCGCACGCCACGCCGCGGCCCGCCCTCGCTGGGCGGGGAGAACTCGATGAGCAGCTCGGCCCCGAGCGTCGCCGCCACCCTGGGCCGGGTCGCGCGATCCCCCGTGGTCGGGTCCGCATCCAGGTCCAGCATGAGCACGAGCGTCTCGTCCATCGCCTGCAGCGGGGCGCTGGAACCCTCGACGCGGATCGGCAGGTACAGGAAGTGCTCGTCGGCTGTCGGCACCGAGCGATCGGTCCAGTCGTGGCGGAACCCGTCGATGACGATCGGCCCGGTCTGCCCGCCGGCCGACATCACCCCCAGGCTGCGCCCGCCGGTGCCGCAGCCCGTCAGCGACACGCCGGTGAGACAGAGGGCCAGGCCGATCGCCCGGCACGACAGGTGAGGGTTGAGTGTCATGGTGCGGGTACTTTGCAGCAGTGAAGGACAATCGGCAAGTCCGGCCGCCGACATCACCCCCAGAGGGCGATCGCCAGCGACGCCGCCACGCTCGTGCCGCAGACCGCCAGGGCGATGAGCAGCCAGCGTTGGAATCGGGTCAGCAGAGCCCGCATCTGCTCGTCGCGCTGGGCGTCTCGGTGCTGGACCGACCGGATCACGCCCGCCAGCTGGTCCGTGGCGCCGGTCATGGACCCGATCGTGAGGTTCAGATCGCCCAGGGTCCCCGCGACCCGCCGGTCGGATTCCTCCGCCGAGACCAGCCGATCGCCCAAGGCCTCGAGCATCTGCGTCTGGGACTGGATCGCCGCATCGGCGCGCCGGTTGGCGGCCTTTCCGTCCTCGGCGATCTGGGTCAGGGTCGCTGTCGCCCGGGCCAGATGCTCGTTCAACGCCGGGATCTGATCCGCCGCGGCGGGAACGAGCTCGGCGATCTCGAGCAGCCTGACAGCCCGCTTTTCCTGCTCGTCCAGGTGCCCGTTCACCTTCCCGACCAGCCGGATCACATCCCGATAATTCTGCTGGAGTTCGGCGATCATCTCCTGCCGACCGACGCGTTTGCGCTCGAGCTCGCCGCTCGCGGCGTGGCCGTTCGACGGCGATTCCACCCGCACGGCGCGCTCGGGGCGCGACGCCGCCACGCCGTGCGCGTACGACCC
>JADFOF010000441.1 GCA_022563015.1 Planctomycetota bacterium | reverse complement strand
CCACACGTCGTCGTTGCCCTCGAACTCGAACACCTGTCCGGAGCACGCCAGGTAGGTAAACGACATCGGGATCTCGACCGTGAAGTGATAGTTGTGTGCGGCGCCCTCGTTGCCGTAGAGCTTGCCGTCGATCGGGTAGAACGCGTCCGAGTCGTACTCATACATGCCGTCCGGCGCGAGGGTCAGGTCGATGCCGAGCTTTTTGCCCGCGTTGACGCCCGGCACGTCGTGGAACCACTGCCAGAACGTGTAGGCATCGGTCACGCCCGCAAACGTGTCAGCGCCCGCGATGCCCGCGGAGTCGATGACAAGCGGCCCGCAGGCCGTCGCGAGGTTGGGCGAGGTGTCGACGTGCAGGCCCGCGCCTGAATTGAGATCGATGCTCTGCCCGATGAACGAGCCGTACAAGTCCGCGTCCTGGTTGAGAATGAGATCGGCGTAGGGCGCGATGATGTTGGCATAGATCTGCGCGCTCTGCGAGAACTTGATCGGCACCGCGCTGAGGTGATACATCGTCACCAGAGACGGGTCCATGGTGTTGGCGTTGAACATCACGTTCTGGCTGTAGGCGATGAAGTCCCCGAGCGTGTACAAGACGAGCGTGGAGCCGGGCGTCAGCTCGACGTGCACGTCCTGATCGAGCCTGAACTCCAGATTGACACGGATGATGATGTTGCCGTCAATGTACACGGTCGAGCCCTGTCCGACCCTGAATGTGTCTACATGAAGCCTGTTCGAGATGGTCGCTGTGGTATTTGAGCCGATCGACCAATCGCCGGTGTTCGGGCCGAGGTTGGTGGGGACGGTAATCGTCGGAAGATCACCGGTTGAATCGAGCACACCGGCCAGACCTTCCACACCACCGCCGGACGTCGCCGCCGCCGGATCGCCGCCGGGCCCGAGCATGAGATCGCCGCTGATGGTCGCGGTTCCGGAGAGCGAGATCTGTGACTCGTCGGCGTTGGTCGCGACCACAGCGTCGGAAGAGACCGTGTCGTCGTAGGTTCCGGCCGATGAATCCCAGCTGTCGATCGTCGCGCCCATATCCATCGAGATCGCGCCGTTGACCGCGACGCCGGCCTCGCTCCATGTCCAGTAGTTGAGCCCAACCCTGTTGTAGAGGTGCGGGGCGATGGGCCTGCCCTGAACGTCGCGCCACTGCGAGGTCGCCAGGAATCCCTGCCCGGTGAACAACAATTGGCTCCCGTCGACAAGCGTCAGCGAGGCGTTTCCGGGCGCGTGCCCATAGCCTTCGGCGGGCATGACGGCAAAGTCGGGATGATCGGCCCTGAAGTCGCGCACGACCCCTCGGAGGACGATCCGGTCCTGCGCGAGGGCATCGGCGGGCAGAGAGCCCAGATTGAGCCCGGCCATTGCTGTCAATGTCAGAGCGGACAGGCACGGTTTCGCTTGAATTCGCATCGCAGATCACTCCTCACGCCGCATATTCCGCCCGGCACACCACGGGCCTGAAAATAGGCTCCGTACAAACCGTGCGATACGGAGCGGAGAAACGCAAGCGCGTGCGGGCCGACATTTCCCATTTGACCGATCCGGTTGGCCGACATAACTGGCCATCGGCGCACAACCGTTGCAGCCGGGCGCCACCTCGTGCCGGCGGCGGGGGCGTTCCGATAAGCGGTGCGGTCGCCTGATCCGGCACAATCCGTCGCGGCGGAAGTGGAGCACACTCACCTCGGTCACCCAGAACCGCTCCTTCCCGGTCGCGGCTCGTACATCCGAACACTCGAGCGCTTTCACATTGGATGTCGCATCGAGATGTGTGCAGGACGCGACGCGTTGATCGAAGCCCCACTACCATTGTCGATGATCGCAAGGCCGCTCACGATCGGGGGAGTCGAGCTTGCGAGCAATCTCGTGCTGGCGCCGATCGCGGGGTACTGCGATCTGGCGTTTCGGCTGTGCTGCCGCGAGCAGGGGGGCGTGGGTCTGGCGTGCACGGACCTGCTGAGCCCGCAGGGGCTGCTCCGCGGGACGGCGCAGAGCCTGGACCTGGCCCGCACGTGCGACGAGGACACGCCGGTGGGGATGCAGCTGTACGGGTCTGACCCGCGGATCATGGCCGAGGGCGCGGTGTGGGCGGCGGACCACGGCGCGACGATCGTGGACATCAACATGGGATGCCCGGTGGACAAGGTGGTGAAGA
>JADFOF010000440.1 GCA_022563015.1 Planctomycetota bacterium | reverse complement strand
ACACCGCGAACGCGACGGCCAGCGCAACCCCATAGATGAAGACGCGCCGGACGGCGGAATCAGATCCGAGGGCGACATAAAGCGAACACAAGCCAAATACAAGTGCGATCCCGACACGTGCCGTCTCTGGAATAAGCAGGGGAATCCCGGCCACCTTCCATTGAATCGCCAGCCCGCCGAGCGCCGCAACGACGAGGATCGTGCCGGCGATGCAGGCAAGGGTCATGGCGGGCGAGCCTCGAACGCGGCCCATAGCGAAGAGCACCGCAAAGACGCCGGCGGGCAGGCCCACAACCTCGAACATGACGAAAAACCACGCGGGCTTGGGTTGGTTGAGCATGCCGGCGGCAATCCCGCCCAAGGCTGAGAGAAGAAACAGGCCGCCGGCTAGACCTACTAGAACACGAACAAACATGGGCAATCGTGGGCTTGGATCTGGCACGGCGGTGATTCTGATCGGTTGCGTGGTCCGTGTGGGTGAGAATGCCGGCCGGAAATGTCCCAAGGCCCCTGCCGTGACGGTTCGGCGGAGATGGTAGGGCCGGCGTGTCGGCTCGCTCAGGTGGTATCTGAATATGCCGATGATCGGGGTTGAGTGGCCCACGGATTGCGGGAAGAGCCGGGCTGTGGAGCCTTCGGTCGCCGGGTGCCGATGGAGGGCACACCGACGAACCGGTATGGGCCGGTATGGGACAGGCTCGCGAGTACGGAGATGCAGACGGTGACGCGCATGGAGACTGAGCGTGCGGTGCATGAGGCGAGGCGGAAGTTCCGCCGCGTGCTGTGCTCCTGGGCCAGTGACGCCCTGGCTCTTCGTCGGGCCGGTCTGGATCAGCCCACGTTCGGGCGCGGCATGGGCGTGCGTGCGCGGCGTCAGCCGTGGACAGACGGCCTGACCCGAACCAAGCCACCGGCTGGGGAGGGTTGAGATGAGCGGGATCTCGACCGGCGTGGGCCTGTTCAGCGGGATCGACACGCGATCGCTGATCAACCAGCTGCTGGCGATCTCGGCGAGGCCCAAGGCGTTCGCCCAGCTGCGAATCACCCAGCTGAAGGTCCAGCAATCGGGGTACCTGGACATCAACTCGCGTCTTTCGGCGCTGAAGTCTGCGTCGGCGGCGTTCCGCACGTTGAGGGTGTTCGATTTGATGTCAGCGTCCAGCAGCGAGCCGGACGCGCTGTCGGTGGTCGCCTCAGCCGGTGCGGTGGCGGGCAACTACCAGTTCCTCGTCGATCGACTCGTGACCTCGCAGCTGCTGCTTTCCAAGGGGTTCTCCGACAAGGATCTGACCGGGATCGGCGCCACGGCATTCACCTTCGAGAGCGCGCAGGCGAGCCTCAGCCGCGACATCCAGCTGGCGGACCTCAACGGCGGGAGCGGCATCAGCCGAGGCAAGATCCAGATCAAGGAGGGGTCCGGCTCATTCGTCGAGATCGACCTCTCCAAGGCGGTCACCGTCAACGACGTGCTTTCGGCGATCAACAACGAGACCGCCCTTTCGGTGACGGCATCGGTCGAGGGCGGGCACCTCGTGCTCTCGCACGCGTCGCTTGACATCGAGGTCAAGAACTCGCAGGGGTACACCACGGCGACAAGCCTTGGGATTGCGGGCACGAGCAGCTCATTCGTCCTGACCGGGTCCGAGATCCACTACCTCTCCTCTGGCTCGGCGCTGTCGCTGCTCAACGACGGCAACGGGGTGTACCAGGACACCAAGAGCATCGCGGCTGGGTCCACGAAGTACGATTTTCAGATCTTCGTCGAGGCGCCCGGCGGGGGCGGCGACGTGACGGTCAACGTCAACATCTCGACCGTCTATGACATCACCTTCGAGGTCTTGGAGACGGCGGTGACATCGCTGGGCGGCGCCATCCAGCGGATCAACGACGCCTTCGCCGCCGATGGGATCGACGCCCACATCAACGCGGCCATCAGTGCCGACGGGACGCACATCGAGATCACGCGCACCGACGCCGGCGGCGACATCCAGGTGTTCGAGCACGAGACGACAGCGGGGAACACCGCGGCGGATCTTGGGATCTTCAAGGAAGACCCGGTGACGCTCGGTGCGGGCGAGACGTTCTCGGGCGACCGACTCCTGGCCGGGCTCAACTCGACCCTGGTCAGCAACCTCGTGGGCGGCGGGACGGACCTGGGCGATGGGGCGA